>NZ_LXYF01000046.1:0-56742 GCF_002894065.1 Sphingobium sp. SA916 | reverse complement strand
TGAGCGGCGCGCTGCGCGTCACCGCCGCCGGCCTGGGCGGTGCTGGCGGCACGGGCCATGACGGCAGCGGCGGGCGCGGCGGCGATGCCTTTGGCGGTAGCGCGACGTTCGGCCTGACCGGATCGTCCACCCTGCTGGATGCCGGCGACATCGGCGTGCTGGCCGAGGCGCTAGGCGGGGCGGGCGGCCAGAGCGGCGTGCGCAGCGGCGCAGGCCTTGCCGGGGCGGATGGCGGCGACGCGACCGGCGGCACAGCGCTGCTCGATCTCAATGCTGGAGCGGCGGCGATAACAGGGCTCGCGCTGCGTATCAGCGGCAATGCCACGGGTGGCGATGGAGCCATCGGTACGGCCGGGCCGGTTGGCGGCAATGGCGGTGCGGGCGGCAATGGGTTCG
Source organism: Sphingobium sp. SA916 (assembly GCF_002894065.1). NCBI lineage: Bacteria > Pseudomonadati > Pseudomonadota > Alphaproteobacteria > Sphingomonadales > Sphingobiaceae > Sphingobium > Sphingobium sp. SA916. The sequence goes on along the minus strand of NZ_LXYF01000046.1, from coordinate 56,346 downwards.
CCGGCTCCGCCACCTTGCATATTGCGGATGCGCGCATGACGACTGGCAGCGCTTTGCCCCAGATGCCGGCCTACAGCATCACGGCGGTCGGCCTGGGTGGCAACGGAGCCGATGGCAGCGCGGGCAGCAATGCGGGCCTCACCGGCGGCCTGGGTGGTAGCGGCGGGAACGGCACCGGCGGCCTTGCGGCGTTCGACGCGGGTAATGGCGATTATGTGCTGGGCGGCCTCACCCTGCGCGCGGATGGATTGGGCGGGCCTGGCGGAATCGGCGGCGCCGGGCCGGCTGGCGCGTCGGCCGGGGGCGCGGCAGGCCTGGGCAGCGGCGGCACCGCCAGTCTTGCCAATGGCGATGGCGGCCTGCTGTCACCGGGCGCGCAGCGGCTGATCGACGCATTGTTCATGGGCGCGAGCGGTGACATGAGCGGGCTGGTCCGCTTCACCGACAGCAGCACCGCCGCGAACGGTGGGCTGCGCGTCAACGGATCGCTCGCGCTTTCCAGCCTCGGTGTTCCGGTGGCCGGATTTTCCGGGATCTCCTTTGCGGCGAGCAATGCCGTGCAGGTGGGTGGGAATGCCGGCTTCACGAGCGATGGACCGCTTTCCTTCGCCTTCACAGGGTCGGGGGGGCTGGCCGCGACCGGCGCCCTCACCGGAACTTCGGGCACGCGCATCGACCTGAGCCATGCCGCGCGGCCACTGGGCAGCGACAGCCTGTTTGCGAACAGCATCCTGTTCACGACTCCCGGCGATGTCACCCTGTTGACGGCGGGCAGCCTGCGCGCGGTGGCAGGTTTGACGATCCTCGCCACGGGGGGCAATATCGGCCTCGGCAGCGGCAGCGCCCTGACGGCGGGCGGCGACCTGCGGCTGTTCGCGCAGGGCAGCGTCAACGGCACGGGCGCTGCCGCCAGGGCGGGCGGCACGGCAGCCATCGGCCTGGGCGGGGCGGGCGACATAGTGCTGGGTGATCTGGCGTCAGGCACATTGCTCGATCAGGTTGATTCCGCCGGCAATATGTTGGGGACGGGCGGCATTGCGATCGGGGGCGACTTCGCCGTCTCCGGCCGGCTGGACATTGGCGCGGGCACCGGCACCCTGTCCGCCGCCAATATCGACATCGGGACGCTGTCCGCCGATACCCAGCGATTGGCGGCGTCCGGCGCTCCGGTCCGCATCGGCAATGCGCTGATGAGCGGCGATCTGATCGTCAATTCCAGCCTGCTGCTGCGCAATGCCGATATTGCAGGACTCCTCCAGGTGCGCGCGCCGGGGCCGTCGGGCCTTGCGCAGCTTGGCGGCGCAGTGGCGGCGGGCGCGATCGACATCGCCGCGGGCGCCATCGTCAGCAGCGGCCTGACGGCGCGCAATGGCGACCTGTTGCTGCAATCCTCAACCGACCTGAATGTGACGGATGCCCGTGCATCAGGCGCGATCGTCATGGCCGCCGCCAATCGCCTGACCATCGGCAACGCAGCATCAGGCAGCAGTCTGGCCCTGTCCGGGCAGGGGATCGACGCCGCCAGCCTAAGCGCGGGCGGCCAGAGCCTGCTGAACGCGGGCGCCGGCAGCCTGATGGTGGGCGACATCGCATCGGCTGGAGCGATAACGGCCAGCGGAGACGTGGTGAGTCTCGGCGCGACCGGCAACATGGCCGTAGCGCAGGCCACGGCATCGGCAGGCGCGTTGCTGTTGAACGCTGGCGGCGCTCTTTCCATTGTCGATGCGAGTGCGGGGGGCAATATGACGCTCACCGGCGGATCGATCGATGCGACCGCGCTCGACGCCACGGGATCGCTGACGGCCACCGCCTCGGGCGTGGCGAGTTTCGGCAATGTGACGTCGCAAACGGGCGGCATCCTGTTGAATGCGGGAGGGTTGCTGAGCCTGACGGCTTCCGTCGGCGCACGGACGATCACGATGGCGTCCGGCGACATCGTCCTTGGCGGGGCAGCGCGGATCGGCAGCCTGAGCGGAACGAGCCGCATCGTCTTCAACGCGGTGAACCTGCAACAGCCCGCTTATGTCGGCGGCAGCGACGTCGCCGGAACCTACAGCCTGTCGGCGGCGGAACTGGCGCGGGTAGCGGCGGCGGACATCGCCATCGGCGCGCCCGGGCGGGGCGTTGCGGGATCGCCCGACATCGTCGTGCGGGATCTGACCCTTGGCACCGCCAATCTGCCGGGTGGCGGCCTGCTAACGATCGGCGCCGGCGGGCATCTGCGCGTCGAGGGGGCGGTACGGCTGACCGGACGCTCGGGGCAGGGCGGGCTGATCCTGTCGGCGGGGCAGATGTTGGACATCGTCGCCGGTCCCGGCTCCATCGACATCAGCGACGGCAATGGCGGATTGGGCGGCGTCTTAACACTGGACAGCCCGAACATCATCGCCGCGTCCCTGTCGGCCATGGCGGACGTCGCTTCGACAGGCTCGCTCATCGCCAGGGAATTGCGGCTGGCGCAGAATGATGGGCTGGTGAACGATACGGGCATCCTGCGCGCGGGGACGATCCTGGCGAATGCGAGCCAGACCTTCTTCATCCAGAATAGCGGCCTCTCCAGCACGATCCCGGACCGGCGCGGCTTCACGGCCAATGCGCTGCTGATCGGCTCGGGCGGCTCCGCGTTGCAGATCGCCATCAACGGGCGGCTTGCCCTGCCCATGGGCGGTTTCGCGCAGGGGCTGGAGACGGTTCCGCTGGTCGCCGTCAATGGTTCCTATGCCCTGGGGTCGAAGGTCAACGGCTGTCTCATCGGCAATCCCGCCGCCTGTACCGGCACCGGCTTCGACAGCCGGGATACCTGGAACGGCGTGCTCGATCCTTCGGTGTCGGTCAGCCGCATCTTCACCCTCTCCCTCATCGAATTGCGCGACATCGTGGCGCAGGGCTATCCGCCGCTGATCGACGAGCCGGTGACGGGCGCTGGCAATGAGGATCTGTGGGAACGCTCCTGCGGCGGACCGGATGAACCGAACTGCGCGGAAGGCGGCGCGCGATGATCGGCGGACAAAGGTAAAACGGGATTGAAACAACGGGTTGAACCCGTAGAGAGAAATGCACGGCGGACGCAGGGGAAAGCGTCCGAATCAGCCGGCACGGGGGCGTGACGAATGGGGGGCGGTAAGCGCAGGGTGATAGGCAGGTCCTTGGGCGGCATGGCGCTGTGCGTCATGCTGCTGGGATGGCTGCTGCTGTCCGGCCTGCCCGGTGGCGAATGGGGCGTGGCGGATGCCGCGCCGGCGGCGCGCGCCTATACCGGCGTAGCCTCCTGCGCGGGGTCCACCTGCCATGGCCGGATGGAGGGGGACGGCAAGGTCGTGCGTCAGGACGAACTGATGCGGTGGCAGGAGCCGTCGACGCCGGGCGGTGCCCATAGCCGCGCCCATGCCGTGCTGAACGGCACGCGCGGCCAGCAGATCGCGGCGACATTGGGGCTGGGCGACGCCGCCTCCGCGCCGGCCTGTCTTGGCTGCCATTCCACCCCGGCGGCGGCGCGCGGCGCGCGCTTCCTGACGCAGGATGGCGTCGGCTGCGAGGCCTGCCATGGCCCGGCGAGCGGCTGGATCGCCTCCCACTATGCCGTGGGCGCGAGCCATGCCGCCAATGTCGCGGCGGGCATGACGCCGCTCGACCGGCCGCAGGCACGGGCATCGGTCTGCCTCGATTGCCATTTCGGCAGCGCGCGGGACGGTCAGTTCGTCACGCACCGCATCATGGCGGCGGGTCATCCGCGCATCTCCTTCGAACTCGACCTCTTCTCCTCCATGCAGGCGCATCATGACGAGGATGGCGACTATGCGCAGCGCAAGGGGCGGACAGACAGCCTGAAGCTCTGGGCCGTGGGGCAGGCGATGGCGGTGGAACGGGCGCTGACCCTCTATGCCGGGGAAAAGGGGACGGAGGGGGCCTTCCCCGAATTCTATTTCTTCGATTGCCAGAGCTGCCACCGCCGCATCTACGACCAGGCGGAGCGCAGCAAGACCTGGGAAGCCAATCCGGGCCGGCCCATTCCAGCGGGCATGCCGCCCTTCAATGACGAGAACATGATCCTGCTGTCCGCGGCGGCGCGTGTGGCTGCGCCGGGACTGGCCGGGCGCTTCGATGCGGACAGCCGCGCCTTCCATGCTGCGATTGCGCGGGATCGGGCCGGGGCGGTCGCGGCGGCGGGCAGGCTGGCGGGCAGCGCGCGAGCGCTGGCGGATGCCTTTGCGGCTGGCGGGATGCAGGGCGACATGGCCTTCGCCATCGTGCGCGAGATTGCGGGCAGCGCCATTTCGCCGCGCTTCACCGATTATGAAGGGTCGGTGCAGGCGGTGATGGCGGTCGACACGCTGCTCAACGGTCTGGTGAAATCCGGGCGCGTCACCATCGGCGCGGCGGCGGGCATCCGGGCGGACGTCAACCGCGCCTATGCAGCCGTCAGGGAACCGAACGGCTATCGCCCCGGCGATTTCCGCGCCGCACTGGGCAGCGCGGCGCGCAGCATCGGGGCGCTGCAATGAGGGCGCAGCATCATCGGCTGAGCGCACTCGCCGCGAGCGCAGCGTTGATCCTCTCCTCCTGCGGCGGGGGAGGCGGCGACAGCAGCGGCACGCCGACGCCAGCGCCCACCCCGACGCCAACGCCGGCCAGCCTCTATGGGACGCCCGCGCAGGAATCGCTGACGGTCGCGGATGTCGAAACCGTGGTGGCGCATGCCGTGGCGGAGGCAAAGGCGCGCAACCTGCCCGCCGTGATCGCCGTGACCGACCGGGTGGGCAATGTGCTCACGGTCTTCCGCATGACCGGCGCGCGGGCAGGCGCCACCACCAGCGCCGCACCCAATGGCGACAATATCGACGCGCAGAACCTGACCGTTCCCGCAGAGGCCGGCGCCATCGCCAAGGCGATCACCGGCGCCTATCTGTCGAGCGGCGGCAACGCCTTTTCGACCCGCACGGCGAGCATGATCGTGCAGCAGCATTTTCCGCCCGCGCCGACCACGGCCGGGCTGGAAAGCGGGCCGCTGTTCGGCGTGCAGTTCAGCCAATTGCCCTGTTCCGACCTTTCGGCGCGCTTCGTCTCCTCGGGCGCGCAGGCGATGATCGGGCCGAAGCGGTCGCCCTTGGGGCTGGCGGCCGATCCGGGGGGCTTCCCGCTCTACAAGAATGGCGTGGTGGTCGGCGGCATCGGCGTCATGGCGGACGGCGTCTATGGTTCCGACGGCAATGTGCTGGACGACGACAATGATCCGGAAGAATATATCGCGCTGGCGGGGACCCTGGGGTTCGAGGCGCCCGAGACTGTCCGCGCTGATCGCATCACGGTGGACGGCACCTCGCTGCGCTATTCCGATGCGGCCTATTCCGGGCTGATCGCGACGGGTGCGTTGAGCTTCGCCGCGATCAACGGAAGCGAAGGCGCGCTGGTCGCGGTGCGCGGCTATTATGGCGATCCCGCACCGATGATCCTGGCGGGTGTCGCTTATGGTACAGAGGCGTCGGGCGTCCGCCGGGCCCGGTCCGCCGAATTTTCCAAGACCGACGCCTTCGTCCTGACCGACGGGTCGGGCAATGACCGCTTCCCCATCCGCGCCGGAACCGACGCGGGCGATGTGGCGCAGCCGCTCACGACGGCGGAAGTGACTGCGATCCTCGAAGAAGCCTTCACCGTCATGAGCCGGGCGCGGGCGCAGATCCGCCAGCCGCTGGACAGCCGGGCGCAGGTGACGATCAGCCTGGTCGATACGCGCGGGCAGTCGCTGGGCATCGTCCGGTCGCCCGACGCGCCGATATTCGGCACCGACGTCAGCCTGCAAAAGGCCCGGACGGCGGCCTTCTTCTCCGGTTCCCATGCGGCGTCGGACCTGCTGGGCAGCAGCAGCGCCGATGTGGCGGCCTTCGTGGGGAAGGCGCGGACCTTCCTTAACGATCCGTCCGCGTTGACCGGGCGATATGCCTTCACCGATCGCGCCAATGGCAATCTTTCCCGTCCTTATTTTCCCGATGGCGAGGTTGGGCGGCCCAACGGGCCCTTTTCGCGTCCCATAGCGCAGTTCAACCCCTTCTCCACCGGCTTGCAATCGGCGCTGGTGGTGGGCGATCTCGCCGCCCATCTCGCCTTCGTGACGGGGGCCAGCGCGACAGACGCGCCGCAGCGCTGTTCGGCCGTGCCGACCGTCTCCGACCGGAACCGGGTGCAGAACGGCATCCAGATCTTTCCCGGTTCCGTGCCCATCTATCGCGGCAATGTGCTGGTCGGCGCCATCGGCGTGTCGGGCGACGGCATCGATCAGGATGACATGATCAGCTTCCTTGGCCTGCACAATGCCGGCCTGCGCATGGGCGGCGTCGGCAATGCGCCCGCCGCGATCCGCGCCGACCGGATCGTGGTGGACCTGGGCAATGCGACGGTGCGGCTGCGCTATGTGGGCTGTCCCTTCGCGCCGTTCCTGGACAGCGCATCGCAAAATGTCTGCACGGGGCTGTAGGGGATGGGCCTTGTCTCGCTCATGCCCCTGTTCGCGCTGGCCCAGCCGGGCGAGCCTGTGCCGCCCCCTCCGCCGGAAAACTGGCAGGAGCTTTTGGATGCCGACCGTCAATCCATAGAGGGCCGCCGTCGCCCCGGCTATGAAGCGCCGCTGCCCCAAGCCGTGACGCAGGACAATAAGGGTGCGGTTCGAGCGCCGCCGCCGGAGGCCTTTCCGACCGATCAGGTGCCGATCCCGGATCGCTGGCGCCTGATCGAAAGCCTGGGGGTGGTGAAGGAACGCTGGTTCGATCCCTATAACCAGAATATGCTGAAGGGCGACCGGCCGATCGACCGGGAAAAGGCGAAGTGGCTGCCGATCAAGGGCGACGACTGGTTCTTCGTCGCCAATGCAGTGAGCGATACCGTGCTGGAACCACGGACCTTCCCGATTCCGGTGGGCGTGCAGACGACGGAGCGGCCGGGCAGCATCGATGTCTTCGGCAAGGATGCGAGCTATGTGTTCAGCCAGACCTTCATCGGCGGCGTGGCGCTCATCAAGGGCGCGACCGCCTTCAAGCCGCCGGAGATCGAATATCGCCTGACGCTGGCGCTCAACGTCAATCATGTGAACGTGCCCGAACGCCGCGTGCTGTTCGTGCAACCCTCCCGGCCGTCGCGCCGCACCGACCATTTTCTGGGCGTGCAGGAAGCCTTTGTCGACTATCACCTCGCCAACACGTCGGACCGCTATGACTTCCGCTCGCTGCGCGTCGGTATCCAGCCCTTCCAGTCGGATTTCCGCGGCTTTCTGTTCAATGATCAGCAATTGGGCATCCGGCTGTTCGGCAATCGCGACAATAACCGCTTCCAGTTCAATCTGGCGGCTTTCTGGCGGTTGGAAAAGGACACCAATAGCGGCCTCAATTCGGTCGTGCAGTCGCCGCGCAGGGACTGGATATTCCTTGCCAATCTCTACCGGCAGGATTTCCTGATCCCCGGCCTCACCAGCCAGATCACCGCCGTCTACAACATGAACCGCGAGAAGCGGGACATAGAGATCGACGACAACGGCTTTCCGGTGCGTCCGGCGCTGCTGGGCGACCTGCGCGGGCGGGAATATGATGTCGTCTATCTCGGCTATAATGCCGACGGGCGGATCGGCCGGCTGAATCTGACGGGGTCGCTTTACGGTGCGCTGGGGGAGGATCGGAACAGCATCTTCACTTCGCGGCCCGCGCAGATCAGGGCTTTTTTCGCCGCCGCCGAAGCGAGCGTCGACAAGGACTGGATGCGGTTCCGCATTTCCGGCCTCTATGCCAGCGGCGACGGCGATCCCCATGACAATCGCGAAAACGGGTTCGATGCGATTTTCGAGAATCCCGTCTTTGCCGGCGCGGACACCAGCTATTGGATCAGGCAGTCCATTCCCTTTGCCGGCGGTGGGCGCGTGATCGGGATCAACGGACGCAACGGCATATTGAACTCCCTGCGTTCCTCGAAGGAACAGGGGCAGTCGAACTTCAACAATCCCGGCACGATGCTGCTGGGCGCGGGGGCCGATTTCGACCTGATGCCGGAACTGCGGCTGTCGGCCAACGCCAATCACCTCTGGTTCCAGAACACGGCTACGCTTCGGGCGCTGCGCAACGAGGGCAGCATTCCCAGGGCCATCGGCTGGGATTTGTCGACGGCGGCGATCTGGCGACCCAGGGCGACGCAGAACATCGTCTTCCGCCTGTCGGGCGCGACCCTGTTGCCGGGCGCGGGATTTCGCGACCTCTTCACCAATAGCGAGCGCAACAGGAACTATTATTCCGTGCTCGCCAATTTGATCTTGAGTTACTGATGCGTTGGCCTTTTTCCCCTCTGTCATTCCCGCGAAGGCGGGAATCCATCTCCGGCGCTGCGTCCAGACGACGGGGTGGGAGGTGGATTCCCGCCTTCGCGGGAATGACGGTGGCGGTGGTGCTTGCGGCGTTGCTCCTTCCCGTGGCTATCCTCTACGCTTCCGACGCCGAAAAGCCGGTCGAGCGCCACTATGCCCCCGCGCCGCCAGCGCCTATGAGCCAGACCGCCGAGCAGGTCGCGGCGAAATCGGACGGCTGCTATAGCTGCCACAGCAAGACCGACGAGCCGTCCATGCACGCGACCCCTGCGGTGATGCTGGGCTGCACCGACTGCCATGGGGGCAATGCGGCGGTGCGGGGCGATCCCGCATTGGGCTTCGAAGACCCCGCCTATGTCGCAGCGCGGGAGAGGGCGCATGTGCTGCCGCGCTATCCCAAGAGCTGGCACTATCCCTCCTCCGCCAATCCGCAGCGAACTTACACGTTGCTGAACCGGGAGGCGCCGGAGTTCGTGCGCTTCGTCAATCCCAGCGACTATCGGGTGGCGCGGGACGCCTGCGGGTCATGCCATATGCAGGTCATCGAGGCGGCGGAGCGTTCGCTGATGGCGTCGGGCGCGATGCTGTGGGGTGGGGCGGCCTATAATAACGGCATCGTGCCGTTCAAGAACTACATCTTCGGCGAGGCCTATACCAAGGATGGGAAACCCGCGAAGATCGTCTCGCCCGGCAGCCCGCCCGGCACGCTGACCGCCGAACAGAAGGCGCGCGGCGCCCTGGCGGAACTCTATCCGCTGCCGACATGGCAGGTGATCCCGCCCGGCGACGTCTTCCGCGTGTTCGAGCGGGGCGGGCGCAATATCGGCACGCAATTTCCCGAAATCGGCCTGCCCAATCCCACCGGATCGATCCAGCGGCTGGAGGAGCCGGGGCGGCCCGACCTCAAACAATCCAATCGCGGCCCCGGAACGGGTTTGCGCGTGGCGATTCCGGCGCTCAACATCCACAAGACCCGCCTCAACGATCCCTATATGTGGTTCATGGGGACGAACGACCAGCCGGGCGATTATCGCCATTCGGGCTGTTCGGGGTGCCATGTCGTCTATGCCAACGACCGCGAACCGCGCCACAGCCTGATCTACGCCCAATATGGCCGGGACGGGCAGACCGCCACGGTCGATCCCACCATCGCGGCCAAGACGAGCCATGGCGGATTGAAAGGCCCGCATGGCGAGACCGTCAAGCCGGATCATCCGGCCAGCCCCGAACACCCTGTCGGCGCCGTCAAGGAAAGCGGCCATCCGATCCGCCACGCCTTCACCCGCGCCATCCCGACTGCCCAGTGCATGAACTGCCACATGCACCAGCCCAATATCTTCCTGAACAGCTATCTGGGCTATACGATGTGGGACTATGAGTCCGACGCGCCGCTGATGTGGCCGGAAAAGCAGAAATATCCGACCGCCGCGCAAGTGCATGAGACTCTGGAGCGCAATCCGGAAGGGGCTTCCCCACGCGGCAAATGGGCGGACCTGGAATTTCTGCGCAACGTCTACGACCTGAACGACAAGGCGAAGGATACGCAGTTCGCGGACTATCACGGCCATGGCTGGAATTTCCGGGGCGTGTTCAAGCGCGACCGGGAGGGCAATCTGCTCGACGCGGACGGCAATATCGTGTCGGCCGACGATCCGGAAAAATGGCGCAGGAAGGGGGAGGACAAGTTCGTCCCCGTCGGCACCAATCCCGGCAAGTCCGTACACCTGATGGACATTCATGCCGAAAAGGGCCTGCAATGCGCCGACTGCCATTTCGCGCAGGACAGCCATGGCAACGGCTTCATCTATGGCGAAGTGGCCAATGCCATAGAGATCGGATGCAAGGACTGCCATGGCACGGCGGATGCCTATCCGACGTTGCTGACCTCCGGTCCGGCCGCGCCGCCCAAGGGCACCAATCTCGCCCTGCTGCGCAATCCGGACGGCAAGCGGCGCTTCGAATGGTATTTCGACGCCAGCGGGCGGCAACGGCTGATCCAGCGGTCGATCGTCGATCCGAAACTGGAGTGGGAAGTGAGCCTGGTGAAGGATTCGGTCGACCCCGCCAATCCGCACTTCAACGCCAAGGCCGCCCGCGCCAAGCTGGTGAGCCGTTCGGGCGCGGAGGATGGCAGCTTCGCCTTCGGTCCCGGCGTGGCGAAGGCGGACCGGGCGCATGGCGACGACAACATGGCATGCTTCACCTGCCACCTGAGTTGGACGACCAGTTGCGGCGGTTGCCATTTGCCCATCGAGGCGAACTGGAAGACGTCGCTCCACCATTATGACGGGGAGGAGACGCGCAACTTCGCCACCTATAACCCGCAGGTGGCGCGGGACGAGATGTTCCAGCTTGGCAAGCATATGACCACCAAAGGCAATGAAACCGCCCCGGTTCGTTCGACTTCGGCGCTGGTCCTGTCGTCCACCAACATCAACCGTGAACGCATCTACATCCAGCAGCCGCCCATATCCGGCATCGGCTTCTCGTCCCAGGCCTTCGCGCCGCATTTCCCGCATACGGTGCGCAGGACCGAGACGAAGACTTGCTCCGACTGCCATTTGTCGGCCAAGGACGACAACAACGCCATCATGTCGCAATTGCTGCTGCTCGGCACCAATTTCGTGAACTTCGTGGGGTTGAATGCCTGGACCGGGCTGGAGGGTGGGTTCGAGGCGATCCGCGTTACCGAATGGGATGAGCCGCAGGCGGTGATCGGCAGCTATCTCCAGAAATATGCCTATCCCGACTATTGGAAGCTGCATGTCGAGCAGAACAAGCGGGAACTCAAGGATTGGGTGCGCGGCAAATATTTCGACAAGAAGGCGTCGGGCGAGACCCATGCCGTAGAAGAGTTCCGCAATGTCGTGAAGGGCACGGCGGGGCGCGTCGGATGCCTGCAACTGCGCGGCGAATATATGTATGTGGCCGAAGGGAAGGGCGGTTTCCGCGTCTATGACGTGGCGTCCATCGCGAACAAGGGCTTTTCCGAGCCGATCCTGAGCGCGCCTTTCTCGAAGCTGGGTCACAATAGCGGCGTGCCGTCGAAGAACGCGACATGCATGGCGCTGGCCACCAACCAGCCGGTCAACCCGCTGCGCAACACGCCGGAACTGCGCCGGATCAATCAGGAGCAGGCGTTCCTGCCGATCTACAGCTATGCGGCGGTGACGGACAGCGTCGAGGGGCTGATCATGGTCAATATCGAGACCATGGCCGATGGCGAATTCCGCAACAATTTCCTAAAGCGGGCCGTGACCTGGAACCCCGATGGCGTGCTGAACGGCGCGCGGCACATCCAGCTGGCGGGGCAGATCGCCTATATCACGGCGGATGTCGGGCTGGTGGTGGTGGACCTCAGCGATCCGCTCCACCCCCGTCTCGCCGCCGTCCGCCCGATGAAGGATGCGCGGGCAAGCGCGATCCAGTTCCGCTATCTGTGGGTCACGGATGCGGAAGGATTGAAGCTCTTCGACGTGACGAAGCTCACCGATCCGGTGGTGGTGCCGTCCGCCACCGTGCCGCTGGCCGATGCGCGCCGCATCTATCTCGCCCGGACCTATGCCTATGTCGCGGCCAAGTCCGAAGGGCTGGCGATCGTCAACATCACCAACCCGTTGCGGCCGGTCGTCTACGCGAAGGAGACGTTCGGCGGGCAGATGACCGATGTGGAGGATGTGATCGTCGGCACCACCAATGCGTCGCTGTTCGCCTATGTCGCGGACGGCCGGAACGGGCTCAAGGTCATCCAGCTCACCAGTCCGGCGAGCCAGCCGAATTTCTATGGCTTTTCACCCGCGCCCAAGCCGGAACTGATTGCCTGGGCAAGGACGCCTTCGGCGGCTTTGGCGCTGTCCAAGGGGCTGGACCGCGACCGGGCGGTCGATGAAACGGGCGGGCAGATCGCGGTGTTCGGACGCCTCGGCTCGCGGCCCTTCACCCGCCCGGAAATGGAGCGACTGTTCCTGAACTCCAGGGGGATTCCCTATAAGGTCAGCGACGAGGTGGATATGAAGGGCTGGCGGCCGCCTCTGCTGCGCTGAGCCGGGTTTCAGACGCCCGGCACGCCCAATATCCGCGCCTCATCCCTGATCCGTCCCGCCTGCGCCGGATTGGCCGACCGCGCCTGCGCATAGGCCGCCGTCGCCTTGCCCGTCTCGCCCAGCGTCATGCGGCTGCGCATCAGCATGATCCAGCCGTCGACATTGCCCGGATTGGCCTTCAGCCTGGCCTCCAGGCTGGCCACCATGCCCTCGACCATCGCATCCTGCTGCCCCTTGGGAAGCTGCGCCGCGGCCTGCATCTGCTCGCGGCTTGGACCCGGTATCGCCGCTGCCGCCACGGACATGCCGGCGCCCATGGGAGGATGCGGTGCGGTCGGCTTCACCGCCGCCAGCCGCTCCGCGACATTGATGCCGTTGATCTTTCCCACCTGCTCTATCGTCCGGCGCAGATCGGCTTCCCATGGCGCGCCCGGCGGCGTGTCGCCCAGCAGGGCCAGCCAGTCGCGGATCGCGCCGTCATGATCCTTCGCCAGATCCTTGCGCACCGCCAGGAAATAACGTGCCCTGGGGTCCTTGGGGTCGAGCGAGATCGCCTTGTCGAAGGCGTCGGCCGCCTCCTTCGGCATGGGATCGCGCTCGCTCGCCATCACTGCCGCTTCGCCAAGCGAGGACCAGAAGGTGGCGTTCCCCGGCGCCAGCTTCGTCGCATGGCGATAGGCGCGCACCGCATCGGCATGGCGGCCGCTCTCGAAATAGGCCCAGCCCAGCCTCTGCCAGCCCTCCGCATCGTTGGGATTTGCCCCGACCCGGTCCTGTAGCGCGCGGATCGCCGCTTCCGGGTCGCTCGGCCCTTCGTTCGTCAGCGGCGAGGGCAGGACGGGCGCTTTCGTCTCCTCCGGCGCGTGCGTCAGATTATAGCCGATCGATAGGGCGGCGATGCCGACCGCGCCCATCAGGACCACGCGCCTCCAGTTCCAACCCATTATTCTTCCACTCCCCGGCTGTTCCCCGCGATCTTCTCTAGCGTGACGCTGCGGAAATGATAGAGTGCCGCCCGGGACAGGCATCCGGTAACAGCCGGAACGCAGGGGCATATTGGGGGATAATCATTGACTGACCGCGTGCGTATCGCGATCGTCGGATCGGGGCCGGCGGGGCTGAGTGCGGCCGCGCGCGCCGCTGCACTGGGGCTTTCGCACCTGCTGATCGAGAAGACGGACCATCTGTCCGACACCATCTTCAAATATCAGAAGGGCAAGCATGTGATGGCGACGCCCAGCCAACTCGTGCTGCGGTCCGACTGCGATTTCGAGGCAGGCAAGCGCGAAGCGATTCTCGACCGCTGGAACGCGCAGGCGGCGGACCAAGGCGTCAATGTCGCCTATAATGCGGAGGTGAAGGCGATTGTCGGCATCGGCGATCCCATCCCCGGCAGCATCCAGAAGATCGTCGAGCGCAGGCGCGACGGCACGACCGAAACGAAGGAAATCCAGCGGCTCGCTCCGCCCTATCGACTGACCCTGAGCGACGGGCGGGATGTGATTGCCGATGCGGTCGTCATGGCCATCGGCACGCAGGGCAATCCCAATCTGATGCGTGTGCCCGGCGCCGACCTGCCCCATGTCCAATATCAGCTGGACGATCCGGGGGAATATAATGACGAGCATATCTTCGTCGTCGGCACGGGCGATGCGGGCATAGAAAACGCCCTGGGCCTGGCCGCCGACGTGGCGCAGGGCAATGCCGTCACGATCCTCAACCGCTCGACCGAGTTCGCCAGCGCCAAGGCCGCGAACGTCAAGGCGCTGATGGCCGCCGCCGAAGCGGGACGCCTTGCCATCATGACCGAAACCACCACGGCGAAGGTCGAACCCGGTTTCATCACGCTCGACAGCCGCGACGGCGAGGTGAAGCTGAAATGCGACCGCATCATCGCCCGCATGGGTTCCGCCCCGCCGCGCGCCTTTGTGGAGAGTTGCGGCATTGAGTTCACCAGCGGCGACCGCCTGGCCTTCCCCAAATTGTCGCCGGTATTCGAAAGCACCGCCCCCGGCATTTTCGTAATCGGCGCGCTGGCGGGCTATCCGCTGATCAAGCATTGCATGAACCAGGGTTATGACGTCGTCGAATATATCAACGGCAATCGCGACCTGAAGCCCGCCGACGAACCCATACTCGCCGCCAAATTCGCGGGTTTGCCGGAAAAGAAGAGCGTCGCGGACTGGCTGGAGCATCTGCGCGCCAACGTCGCCATCCTGGAGGGCCTTTCTCCCCTCCAGATGCGCGAATTCATGCTGGACAGCGAAGTGCGCGCCTATCGCAGGGACGATGTGATCTTCGAGAAGTTCGATCCCGGCTCCTCGCTCTTCGGCATCGCGCGGGGGCAGGCGCTGGTGGAGGTCGCGCCGGGCGTCGACATACCCATCGACCAGGGATCGATCTTCGGAGAAGTCGGCCTCATTTCCGGCCGCCGCCGCGGCGCGACCGTGCGGGCGGGCGCGGACTCGATCATGGTGGAGGTGTCGCGCACGGCGGCGCTCAAGCTCATGTCCTCCAACCCGCCGGCCAAGCGCGCCATCACCCGCATCTCGACCGAACGGCAACTGCTCCAGATGTTCGGCGCCGGCCTGACCCCGGCGGATCTTGCCGACATTCTCGACACGGCGGAAATCCGGACCGTGAAGGCGGGGGAAGCGATCCTCAGCGAAGGCGACCTTGGCAATGACATCTATGTGATCCGGGTCGGCTCCATGATCGTGGAGAAGAAGATCGGCGGGAAAAACGTCTTCCTCTCCTATCTTCCCGCCGGCAGCTATGTGGGCGAAATGGCGCTGATCGCGGGCGGGCCGCGCACGGCCACGGTCAAGGCGACGGTCAAGTCGGAGGTCATCAGGCTGAATGGCGACGCCTTCGCCCGGCTGATGGCCGCCAAGCCCGCCCTGCTGGAACGCGCCCGCCGCGACATGGCGGCGCGGCAGGACGTCAACGCCTTCATCGAAAGCCGCAAGGACAGCTTCTCCACCATTGTCGACATGTATTCGGAAACGGCGAAGTTCCTGGTCGACAACGGCATCGGCGAAGCGACGGACGTGCTGCTGATCGACGAACATCTCTGTGTCGGCTGCGACAATTGCGAAAAGGCCTGCGCGGACAGTCACGACGGCCTCTCCCGCCTCGATCGGGAGGCGGGCCGGACCTATGCCCATCTGCATGTGCCGACGAGCTGCCGCCATTGCGAGCATCCGCACTGCATGGCCGACTGCCCGCCCAACGCCATCCATCGCGGCCCCGATGGAGAGGTCTTCATCGACGAGACCTGCATCGGCTGCGGCAATTGCCAGCGCAACTGCCCCTATGGCGTGATCCGCATGGACAGCGTGCCGCCCAGGAAGCCGGGCCTGCTGAACTGGATGTTCTTCGGCGCAGGCCCCGGCCCCGGCGAACCATCGAAGAAATGGCGCACCAAAAATGCGGAGCCCGGCGTCGCAAAGCCGAAGAAGGCCATCAAATGCGACATGTGCTCCGGCATTGATGGCGGCCCGGCCTGCGTGCGCGCCTGCCCCACCGGCGCGGCCATCCGTGTCGCGCCGGAGGATTTCCTGACGGTCGCCCGGCTGGGCGGGGAGGCGCGCTGATGGCTGCCGGAGCCGCCAGCCCCATTCGCCGCGCCAAGGGTGAAGTGCTGCATGACGGCTTTCTTCGTCACGCCGGTTTCCGCTGGCTGAAGATCGCGACGCTGATCTGCGTCCTGTCGATCGCCAGCTACATGCTGGTCGACGTCACGCCGCGTCATAATGGCGGCAGCTGGTACGGCTATACCATGGGCACGATCGGCGTGCTGCTGATCCTTTGGCTGACCCTGCTCGGCCTGCGCAAGCGGGCGATGACTCGGGGACGCTGGTCGCTCAAGGCCTGGACCTCCGCCCATGTCTATCTCGGCCTCAGCCTGATCGTCATCGCCACGCTGCACACCGGCTTCCAGCTCGGATGGAATGTCCATACCCTCGCCTATGCGCTGATGATGCTGGTGATCCTGTCGGGCCTGTTCGGCATCACCGTCTATGCGACCCTGCCCGCCGCGCTCAGCAACAACCGCGCCGAAATGACGCAGGTGCAGATGCTCGACGCGGTGCGCGCCATCGACCGGCAACTGCATGATGCCGCGCAGCCATTGACCCATGAACAGGCCGCGCTGGTGCGCCAGTCGCTGGAGGATGATCCCTTCGGCGGCGGCCTGATCGCCCGCCTGTCGGGCCGCTATCCCCGCTGCGCCACGGCGAGGGCGCAGGCTGCGCTGCGCCGCTGGACGGGCGAGACGCCCGATACCGGCAACGACCCGCTGGAGAGGATCGACGCCCTGCTGGAGCGCAAGCAGGCCATGCTGGCCCGTCTGCGCCGCCACCTGAAGCTGAAGGCGCTGCTGGAAATCTGGCTCTACGTCCATGTGCCTGCCACCTTCGCCCTGCTGGCCGCGCTGACCGCGCATGTCGTCAGCGTCTTCTTCTACTGGTGAGCCTGAGATGAGCTTTCTAGTCCGCCAGATCAGCCTCACCGCCGATGGCCGTGAGATCGTTCGCGCCGCCACCATCGCCCAGGCGCAACTCTCCCTTGGACGAGCGGCGGAAAGCGACATCCACTTGCCCGACCTGGCGCTGGAGCCCGACCATGCCCGGATCGAGCAGGTCGACGAACGCACCATCCGCGTGCGCGCCACCGGCACCTTGGGCTTCGAGCTGGAGGGCCGCACGGTGCTGCGTGCGGAGATCGACCCAGCCAAGGGCGCGGAACTGCGCTTCGGCGGTCATCGCGTCACCCTGTCGCGGGGCGACGACGGCGCGACCATTCTCTCCATCCGCCGCGTCGACGCCGTGTCAGAAGCCTCGGAGGAAAAGGAGGAGACGAAGGTCTTCTCCCTGCGCGGCCTGCTGCCCGGCAAGCGGCTGACGGCCTGGGCGCTGGCGCTGGCGATCCTGATCGGCTTCCTCGCCATTCCGATCTGGAGCTATGCCGGTCGTCCCGCGGACGACACGCGCAACATCTACAAGATGGTAGGCGACAAGGCCTGGTCCTCCGGTCCGCTCAGCCAGGCCCACCACGCCCTCGAAGGCCGCTGCGAAACCTGCCATCAAAAGGCGTTCGTCTCGGTCCGCGACAGCGCCTGCCAGACATGCCACAGGGATGCGCACGACCATGCACCGGCCGCCCGCATCGCCATGGCACGGGCTGAAGGGGGGCTGGGCGTCAAGCTGCTGGCGGGAGTGGCCGCCGCTTTCGGCAAGCCGCCTGAGGGCGCCTGCATCGACTGCCACCGCGAACATGAGGGCGCAGGTCCGATGCAGCCGACGCCGCAGGCCTTCTGCACCGACTGCCACGGTACGCTGAAGGACCGCCTGAAGGACGCGAAACTGGGCAATGCCGCCGATTTCGGCACCAGCCATCCGCAATTTTCCGCGCTGGTGCAGGCGCGGCCGGGCCAGCATCCCCGTTTCTCCCGCGCATCGCTCGACAGCAGGCCGATGGACGATAGCGGCCTCAAATTCCCGCACGACATCCACCTGTCCGCGAGCGGCGGCGTCGCGAAAATGGCGCGGACGATGAAGGCGCAATATGGCTTTGGCGACGCGCTTGCCTGCAAGGATTGCCACAAGCCGACCGCCGACGGCGTGCGCTTCCTGCCAGTGGACATGGAGCGCGACTGCCAGATGTGCCACAGCCTCGCCTTCGAGACGATCGGCGGCACCGTCCGCACGCTGCGCCACGGCCAGCCGGATCAGGTTGTCGCGGACCTGCGGGCCTATTTCCGTTCGACCGGCCCGGCCCAGCCGGCGGCCTTGGGCGGAACGGCGCGGCGGCGGCCCGGCGATTATGCGCAGGGGCGGCTCTACCATGCCTATTTCGGGGCGGCGGCGGCACGTCCGTCGCGCGCGGACGACGCCGTCACGGCGGTCTTCTCCAGGGGCGGCGCCTGCTACGACTGCCATATCGTCACGCCGCCGGGCACGAACGGCAATGCGGGTTGGCAGGTGCTGCCGGTGCATCAGCCGATGCGCTATATGATGAACGGCTGGTTCGACCATGCCGCACACCGGACCGAGAAATGCGAAAGCTGCCATGCCGCGCCCAAATCGCACGATGCCAAGCAGCTACTGCTGCCCGGCATCGACAGTTGCCGCACCTGCCATGGCGGGGAAAAGGCCAAGGCGGACGTGCCATCGGGTTGCGCCATGTGTCACAGCTATCATGCCGGCGATGACGCGCCATGGGTTCCCGCCAGCCGTTCGATCGGGAAAGATGCGGCCGACAAGCGGAAGGCGCTGAGCACATCAGCCTATCGCGTGCTGCTGCGCGGGCGGGAGCCCGGTTGAAACGGCGGAACCGGGCATAGCCTTTGCAGGAGCGGATGGCGCCGAAGAGTGGCCGAGGACACGAATAAGGGGAGCAAGGACCAATGCTGATCGCGCAGGTCACGGACATCCATCTGGGGTTCGATCCGGACAATCCCGCCGAGTTCAACCGCAAGCGGCTGGACCAGGTCCTGCGTGCCCTGAATGATGGTCCCAACCGGCCCGATCTGTTGCTGGCGACCGGCGACCTGACCGACCGGGGCGATGCGGACAGCTACCGCCGCCTCGCCAACGCCTTCAGCCAGTGCGATTTCCCGGTGTGGCCCTGCATGGGCAATCATGACGACCGGGCGCATTTCGCAGCGCATTTCCCCCACATTCCCCAGGAGGATGGCTTCGTCCACTATGCGATCGCGCAGGATGGGCGGCGGATCATCATGCTCGACACGCTGGAGCCGGGGCGTCATGGCGGCGCCTTCTGCGAGCGGCGCGCGCAATGGCTCGCCGCGCGGCTGGACGAGGACAGCATCACTCCGACGCTGATCGTCATGCACCATCCCCCGGTGGAGGTCGGCATCGACTGGATGAACACCCATCCCGAAGAAGCCTGGGTCCGGCGCTTCGCTGCGACGATCGCCGGTCGCCCCAATCTGCAAGCGATCCTCTGCGGTCATATTCACCGATCCGCAGTGGCGCCGTGGAAAGGCACGACCATTGCGATCTGCTCGTCGACCGCGCCGCAGCTTGCCCTCGACATGCGGCCAATGGACCCGGACGCTCCGGACAACCGCCCGATGATCGTTGCCGATCCGCCGGCCTATGCACTCCACCGATGGACCGAAGAGGGGCTGATCACCCATTTCGAAACCGCGGACGATCATGTGATGCTCGCGAAATTCGACGGCAGCATGCAGCTTCTGGTCCGGACGCTGATGAACGAGCGGCCCTGAGGCAAGGGTTGTACATTGCCGGACCGGTTTGGTTCGTTCCGGGCTGCTGCCGGATGCCTCGGCATGCGTTATCCTTGTTCACAATTGGATATGGCCGGGGCAAAGCCGGCAAAAGGAAGGAGCCGATATGTCGCGCATTTTCATAACCGGCAGCACCGAAGGCCTGGGACGTGCCGCCGCCGAAGCGCTGATGGACGATGGGCATGAGGTGATCCTGCATGCGCGTTCGCCGGAGCGGGCCGCGGCACTGGACGGGCTGGGCAACCGGTCCGGCGGGCTTGTCGTGGGCGATCTCGGCAGCGCCGCCGAAACACGCGACGTGGCCGTTCAGGTCAATGCCCTGGGCAGGATGGACGCCATCATCCACAATGCCGGGATCTACAGCACGGCGGACCGGGGACCGGCTGCAGCGGGACATGCGACGATCTTCGCCGTGAACAGCCTGGCGCCCTATATGCTCACCGCCCTCATCGATCGGCCGTCACGCCTCGTCTATCTCAGCAGCAGCCTGCATCGGGGCGGCGAGGGCTCCCTTGACGATCTCGACTGGGAAAAGCGCGAATGGGACGCGGGCAAGGCCTATGCGGAGACCAAGCTTCATGTCGCTGCCCTTGCCGCCGCGCTGTCGCGCCGCTGGCCGGATGTCGTCTGCAGCGCCGTCGACCCCGGATGGGTGCGCACGCGCATGGGCGGGGCCAGCGCGCCCGTCGACATAGACACAGGCCGCAGGACTCAGGTTTGGCTTGCCGCCAGCAACGACCCGGCGGCGCTGGTCAGCGGTCGCTATTGGCACGATCTTCAGATGGAGGAGCCGGCCGGCGAAGTGACCGACACCGGCTTTCAGGACCGGCTGCTTCAGAGGCTGGAGGAGATAACGGGCATAGGCCTGCCCTGATTGCGGCAGCCTGCCGGACATGACCTGCCGCCGCGATCAGGCGGCGAGCGCACCCCGCGTCGAGGAGATCAGAAGGGCCTCAGCCAGCGCCAGACATTGTTCGAGCGACGGGCCGGCCAGATGCGTGTCGCTGCCGTCCCAATGCCGGATGCTCAATTCCCAGAGCGTTCCGCTGTCGATGCAGGCGGCGCGAGCGTCCTGACCGGCGAAATGCAGCACGTCGCCGAGCCGCTCGCGGTGGAGAAGATGACGCGCAACCGTCGTGTGGCTTTCATGATGCGCGTTGAAGTGCAACTGGATATTTTCGCTATTGGCTGCCAACCATGGAAGAATATTGCTGTCGATCATCGTGCCTGCTTTGCATGATGCGGCCGGTACACAGATCGCCGCTTCTGGCGTATACTCGCGGAACCTGCTTATGTTCCTCGACATTTCTCCTTATTCACTCAGGTTAATGAAATAGGGGGTGCTGGCGAACATTTCGGCTGCCAGCGGATCGACATCACCCTCCAACCGGCTGTCGCTCCACCATTGGGCCGGGGGCAGGGCGCCCTGTTCGGTCAAAATCCGTCCGCAGCGGATCATGACGGCGCAGCAAAGGCGCACGCCCGCATGACGGCGTTCGAACGCGAACATATGCGCCGCCAGGGGGCCAGCCGGGCAAAGCGGACGATAGCTGCCCAGCGCGAACAGGTCGGGATGATCCTTCCGGTAGCGGAGCAGGCGCTGGATGAGGGCCATCTTCTCCCCCTCTGCCACGTCGCCGTGGTCCAACAGGCGGAGCCGGCGTGCATAGTCGACGGGCCGCCGGTTGTCGGGATCGACGAGGCTCAGGTCTTCCAGTTCGCTACCCTGATAGATGTCGGGCATGCCGGGCAGGGTGAATTTGAGGGCGGTCTGGACCAGGCTGTCGGCGCGCGCCGCGGGGAGGAGCCGCGTCACGAAGGCCCCCATGTCCTGCGTGAATTCCGGTTTTGCCAGAAGGTGATGCAGCAGCTTACGGGCGTCCGCCTCATAGCCCGCTTCGGGTTGTTCCCAGCTCGATCGCAGCCGCGCTTCGCGGAGGGACTTTTCAAGCCAGCCGGAAATGCGGCCGGGAAAATCCTCCGGCAAAGCCCGATCGGCCGATGCCGGCCATGCGCCGAAAAGCGTCTGAAAGAGCTGGTAACGATCAGCGGGATGAATGTCGGCGCCGCATTCGTCCGCCATGCGCGACCATCGGCCGACCGCCTCCTCCCACAGTCGCGGGACGGCGCTCAGCACCGCAAGCCGCGCACGAACATCCTCGCCGCGCTTATGGTCGTGGGTCGCCGTCGCGAGCATGGCATGGGGAAAGACCTCTGCACGGGCCTGCACCCTTCGGTGAAATTCCTCCGGAGAAAGGGCGAACCGTTCCGGATCGGCGCCCACATCATTGGCAGATAGCAGCGGAGCGTAGCGGTAGAAGGCGGTGTCCTCCACGCCCTTGGCGGCGATGGGTGCGGAAAGCTGCTGGAAGCGCCGCACGGCCTCCGCAGCGCAGTCGGCATCGCCCGGACCAGTGCCTCCCAACCAGTCAAGGATATGCCTTGCCACCTCTGCCTCGCCGGGTGGGAGGTGCGGCTGAACGGCGTTCCAGGCCCGTTCACGGACCGTCGCGTCGCTCATCGGCGCAGCGCGGCCGTCGCCATAGGTGCGATAGACGGGAAAGACCCAGAGCAGCCGTTCGATCGCCCTGCGGATCATTGCGGGGGTGACGGCTTCCAGTGCGGCGTCGGCGGTCCGCGCCGAACCGGCAAGGGCAGCGAACGCAGCGACGCAGGCGGCAAGCTGGCCTTCGAACTGCCAGGACAGCATGTCGCGGCGCGCCTCCAGCAGCACCCTGGCCGGATCGCCATGATCGGGATCGAGGTTCTGCCACAATGCCCGGAGCGGCGCTTCACCGGACGGATCGTGGAGAAGCGCCGTCATGTCGCTCATGAAATCATAGCCGCTGGTGCC
Source organism: Sphingobium sp. SA916 (assembly GCF_002894065.1). Taxonomy (NCBI): domain Bacteria; kingdom Pseudomonadati; phylum Pseudomonadota; class Alphaproteobacteria; order Sphingomonadales; family Sphingobiaceae; genus Sphingobium; species Sphingobium sp. SA916. The sequence continues at coordinate 33,838 of NZ_LXYF01000046.1, read as the reverse complement.
GTCGACTCCCCAATCGTGCGAAAGCGGCTCGTCCGCGGCCAGGATCTTCTCCACCACGATATAGGCGCGATCCGGTCCGGAACGGATCGCATCGAATGCGGCGCGCAGGGACCGGCAATAGGCGGCGGGGTCGGACAGGCCATCGACATGGTCGACCCGCACGCCGTCGATCAGCCCCTCCCCGAACAGGTCGAAATATAGCCGGTGCGTGGCATGGAATATGGCGGCGTCCTCGATCCGCAGGCCCGCCAGATCGTTGATCGAGAAAAAGCGCCGCCAGTTCAGCAGGTCATTGGCGGCGCGCCAGTGGACCAGCCGGTAATGCTGCATGTCCAGCAGGCGGCGCAGCTCGTCAGGTTCCTGTTCCAGCGATCCGGGCTTTAGCGGCAGCCGTTGGTCGCCATAGAGCAGCAGGTGCGGATCGTTTCCGGCTGAAAGCCTGATGTCGCCATCCTCGATCGCTTGGGTCAGGGGCGCCCCCAGCAGCGGCAGCACCAGCGGACCGCTCTGCCAGTCGATGTCGAACCAGCCCGCATAGGGGCTATCCGGGCCAAGGCGAAGAACGTCGTTCCAATAAGGGTTTTCGCCGCCCGCCACGCCCATGTGATTGGGCACGATGTCGATGACGATGCCCATGCCCCGCGCGCGAAGCGCGGCGACGAGGCTGCGGAAGCCGCTTTCGCCCCCCAGTTCGGGATTGATGCGGGTCGGATCGATCACGTCATAGCCATGGCTCGATCCGCTGCGCGCCATCGTGATCGGGGATGCATAGACATGGCTCACCCCCAGCGCCGCCAGATAGGGGACGATGTCCTCCGCCGCCGCGAAGGGGAAGTCGCGGGTCAGTTGCAGGCGGTAGGTAGCGCGCGGGATCAAGCGCCCCGCTCCCGGTTCAGCCGGTCGATGCGGCGGGATACATCCGGCCGGTCGAGCAGCTTTTCCATCCTGTCGGGCAGGCGCCGCCGCCAATTGGGATGCGTGTCGACGGTGCCCGGCAGATTGGGCTGTTCGATCATGCCGACCATATCCTCCATCGGAACAAGAAGCAGGGACGAAGGCGTCCCGGCCAGAAAGGCGAGCGCCCGGTCGATCACCATGTCCGGATCGTCTTTCGCGGGCATGGGCGTTGCTTCACCGATGGCGCGCCACAGCGCCTTGCGGTTCTGGTCCCGCTCCGCCCCGCTGTCCCCGCCGCGATCCAGCAGGTGGCTCCACTCAAGATCGCGTCCGGTCCACCAGCCCGCCAGCGTCGGCGTGTCATGCGTCCCGCTCATCGCCACCGATCGCGCCGGATAGGCGGCGGCGGGCAGGAATTCGCCAGCCTCATCGCGCGAGAAGGGCAGCACCGCCATGCCATGGATGCCCGCCGCCTCCAGCGCGGCGCTGAAGCCTGCAGGCCGGGTGCCCAGATCTTCCGCGATCACGATGGCGCGGGCGCGCCACGCCTCCAGCTTCACCAGCCGCAGCAGATCGTCGAACGGATAGCGGAGATAGGCGCCTTCGCTCGCCGCCCGTCCCTCCGGCACGACCCAGAGCCGTTGCAGGCCAAAGCCGTGATCGATGCGGATGCCGCCGCCCGCGGGCATATTGGCGCGCAACATGGCGATGAAGGGTTCGAAACCCCGTTCGACCAGCGCCAGCGGGCTAAAGCCCGTCAGCCCCCAATCCTGCCCCCGGGGGCCGAGCGGGTCGGGCGGCGCGCCGATCCGCAATCCCTGAAGAAAGGCGGCGGGATCGGATCGGGCGTCGCTGCCGCCGGGATCGACGCCGACGGCAAGATCGGCGATGAGGCCGATGGCCATGCCCGCCTCCCGCGCCGCTTGCTGGACGGCATCCAATCCACGCCGGGCATGGGATTGCAACAAGCCGGCGTCGTCACCGCCGACAGTCCGGCGGAGCGCCGCCAATTTGGCCGGGCCGGCCTTGCTCCAGTCGATCAGGTCCGATCCATCCGCTGCGGCTATGGGCTCGGCTTCCCCGAAAAGGATGTTGAGGGCAAGGCGGCTGGAAGGGGAATAGGGCGCGAAGCGGGCAGGGTCGTCCAGCGCATGGACCGGGCTGATCGCCACGGCATCGGCGCCCTTCGCGCCCAGCAGCCGCACCGCCTCGCAAAGCGTGCCGAAATCCCCGAAATCGCCGGAGCCGCGAAGGGATGGGATCTGGATGGCGACACCCCAGCAACGGCGGCCTATCGGCGGGCAGCGATCCGGCGCGATGGCGATGCGGATGCTGCCCTGTGCGGATTCCAGGCGGTAATAGCCCGGTTCCCCCACGCCGGATCGACGCAGGCTGTCCATGCCGATGTCGACGGCATGGCCTGCTTCGTCCAGCAATTGCGCGTCATGCAGCCGGTCGGGCAGGGGGATGGGCTTGTTCCGGTCCGCCGTGATCATGGCCGGCAGGCGATCCAGCCGGTGGCGGAGCGAGGCCCTGCTTCTGGCGATCTCCTCCGGCGTCCCGGCCGGCAGGTCCAGCGCCGTCAATATGGCGCGCAGGCTGCCGTCGCTGACCTCCTGCCGCGCGCCATCGGCATCGGTCCAGCATCGCATCAGCCCGGCTTCGGCGGCAAGGCGGTGAAGGTCGCTCATGGCTCCTCGATCCAAGCGGCGAAGCTGGCAGGGGCGCCGGGGGAATTGGTGGCGAACAGGGGTGGATCGGCCAGGATCGGATCGACGGGTGCGTCGCCCAGATTGAGCAGAATGGAAAGATGGCGGCCTGTTCCCAGCCGCCACCGGGCGCTGACGCAGTTCGGGGACAGCGCCCGGGCGCCCATTGCGCGGCATCCTTCCAGACCGGGCACGACATAGGCGTGGCGCAGGGCAAGCAGATTGCGGTAGAGGGCGCGCCATTCCTCCGCATCCTCGCCCGCGACGATGCGGGATTGCCCGAAAGCCTCAATGGCATTGGGGTCGGGAATGCGCGCGCGGGCTTCCGCGCTGGAAAAGCCGGCAAAACCGGCGAATTCACGCCGCCGCCCCTCGCGCACGGCATCGGCCAGTTCGTCATGGAAATCGGTGAAGAAGAGGAACGGGCTGCGCGCGCCCACCTCCTCCCCCATGAACAGCATCGGGATTTGCGGCATCAGCAGCAGCAGCGCCGTCGCCGCCCTGAGCCGCGCCGGATCGGTCAGGTCGATGATCCGCTCGCCCATCGCCCGGTTGCCGACCTGATCGTGATTCTGGAGGAAGGCGATGAAGGCCGTGGGCGGCAGATGCCCGCTGGGTGCGCCCCGCGTCCTGCCCTGCTGGTGCGGCGAGGCTTCGCCCTGATAGATGAAGCCCTGTTCGAGGCAGCGGGCGAGCTTTTCCGTAGGCTGCCGGGCGAAGTCGGCATAATAGGCGTCCCGCTCGCCGGTCAGCAGCACATGCAGGACATTGTGGAAATCGTCGTTCCATTGCGCGTCATAGCGGCGGCCGGGCATGAGCCGGTCGGGATCGTTGCGTTCATTTTCCAGCATCAGGTGGACATGGCGCTGGGGCCCGATGGCGCCGCGGATTTCGCCCGCCAGCCAGTCGAGGAACCGGTCGTCGCCTATGGCATGGACGGCATCGAAGCGCAGACCGTCGAAGCCATAGTCGTTGAGCCACATCAGCGCGTTTTCGCGGAAGAAGGCGGCGACCGGAGGACGGTCCACGGCGACCGCGCCACCCCAGGGCGTATGCCGCTCCGCATGGAAGAAGGGCGAGGCATAGGCGCCGAGATAATTTCCGTCCGGCCCGAAATGATTATAGACCACGTCCATGAAGATCATGAGGCCATGGCCATGGGCGGCATCGACCAGCGCGCGCAGGTCTTCCGGCGAGCCATAGGCTTCGGCCGGGGCGAAGGGCAGGACACCGTCATAACCCCAGTTCCGTGCCCCGCTGAAGGCATTGACCGGCATCAGTTCGATCGCTGTCACGCCCAGTTCCGCAAGTTCCGGCAACCGGGCCCGGACTCCAGCGAAGCCCTCTGCAAGACCGGCATGGATTTCATAGATGACCGTTTCGGTCCAGGGACGGCCGCGCCAGCTTTCGGCCGGCGGGTCGAGCGCCGTGATGACGCTCCACCCATGGACTCCGCCGGATTGCCGTCGGGAGGCGGGGTCGGGCACCGCCCGTTCCGGATCGAGGCGGAAGCGGTAGCGCGTTCCGGGCCCGGCGGGCGCTTCGGCAAGGAACCATCCGTCCGCCTGCGCGGCCATGGCGATCGGCGCGGCGTCTTCGATCTCCAGCGTCACCGCATCCCGGTCCGGTGCCCAGAGGCGGAAGCGCCAGCGGCCTTCTTCCAGTTCGACAGGGCCCCAGAGCGTCATGCGTCCGGCTTCTCGCCCACCCAGCGCACCAGCACGGCCGAATGGGCCTGCACGCCATAATCGCCGGCGATCTCGAACGATTCCCGCTCGGGCTGGGCGCTGTCGATCAGCACTTCATGCGAAGCGGAGGGCGCCGACAGGTGGAAGTCGATGGGCGCATCGCTGGCGTTCAACAGCAACGAAAGGGCCTCTACCCGTCCGTCCTCCAATCGGTGCGCGCGGCGCATCGCCAGCGCGCGCCCCTCCGGATTGTTCCAGTCCTCCTCGCTCAGCGGGTTCCCGCGCTCGTCCCACCATTCGATGTCGCCCACACCGGAGCCCGGGCCGTCCTGGCCGTAGAGAAAGGTCGATGCGCGCAGCACGGGATGGCTCCTGCGCAGGGCGATTAGCCGGGCGGTGAAGTCGAACAAGGCCTGGCCGGCCTCGCCCTCCATCATCGACCAGTCGAGCCAGCTTATCTCATTATCCTGGCAATAGGCATTGTTGTTGCCGCCCTGGGTCCGCCCGAACTCGTCCCCCGCCACCAGCATCGGCGTGCCGAGCGAGGCGAGCAGCGTCGTCAGCATGGCCCGCCGCACCCGGTTGCGCATGTCGTTGATGGCGGGATCGTCCGTCGGTCCCTCCGCGCCCCAGTTGCGCGAGAGATTATTGTCATGCCCGTCGCGATTATCCTCTCCATTGGCCTCATTATGCCGCTCCTCATAGGAAACGAGGTCGGCCAGCGTGTAGCCGTCATGGCTGGTGAGAAAATTGACGCTGGCCCAGGGCCGGCGGGCGCGGCGGTCGAACAGGTCGCCGGACCCGGAAAGCCGCGCGGCGAGATCGGCGCGCTGCCCCGGATCGCCGCGCCAGAAGCGGCGGGTGGTGTCGCGGAAGCGGTCGTTCCATTCGGCAAAACCCGGCGGGAAATTGCCGAGCTGGTATCCGCCCATGCCGACGTCCCATGGTTCCGCGATCAGCTTCAGCCGGCCCAATATCGGGTCCTGCCGCAGCACGTCGAACAGCCCGGCATTGGGATCGAACCCATGGTCGGTGCGCCCCAGCGTCAGCCCCAGGTCGAAGCGGAAACCGTCGACGCCGAAGCTGGTCGCCCAGTAACGCAGCGAATCCGCCACCATCTGGATCACGCGGGCATGGGTCAGTTTGAAGGTGTTGCCGGTGCCGGTGTCGTTCAGGCAATAGCGTGGCTCGCCCGGCACCAGCCTGTAATAGGTCGCATTGTCGATACCGCGCCAGGACAGGGTCGGCCCCAGTTCGCTCCCTTCGCAGCTATGATTATAGACGACGTCGAGAATGACCTCGATCCCCGCGGCATGCAGCCGGCGCACCGCGACGCGCAGTTCATCATGCGTATCCCCGGCGAAATAGCTGGGTTCCGGCGCGAAGAAGCTGAGCGTGTTATAGCCCCAATAGTTGCGCAGCCCCTTTTCCTGAAGGAAGCGGTCCTGCACGAAGGCGTGGATCGGCATCAGCTCCAGCGTCGTGACGCCCAGTCGCTTCATATGGTCGATGACCCTGGGGTGCGCGAGCGCGGCGAAGGTGCCCCGTTCCTGCGGCGGCGCGGCCTCCAGCAATTTGGTCAGTCCCTTCGCATGGGCTTCGTAGATGACGGTTTCCGACCAGGGCACGTTGGGCCGCACGTCGCGGGACCAGTCGAAACTGTCATGAGTCACCACCGCCTTGGGCATGGCCGCCGCGCTGTCCCGCCGGTCGAAGCCCAGATCGGTGCGCCGCCCCCGTACCGGATAGCCGTGCAGCACGTCGTTCCATCGCAGGCTGCCCGTCAGGCGCCGGGCATAGGGGTCGAGCAGCAGCTTGTTCGGGTTGAAGCGATGCCCCTGTTCCGGCGCATAGGGTCCGTGCACGCGATAGCCATAGAGCAGGCCGGGCCGCGCATCGGGAAGATAGCCGTGCCAGACCTCATCCGTGCATTCCGGCAGGGTCAGGCGGGCGATTTCCTTGCGGCCTTTCGGATCGAACAGGCAGAGGTCAACCCGGTCTGCATTGGCGGAGAAAAGGGCGAAATTGACGCCCAACCCGTCGAAGGTGGCGCCCAGGGGGTAGGGTGATCCGCCCTCAAGGCGGTCGGGATATTGGCTCAAGCGGGCTCCGGCTATGCTGGAATGGACGGATCAGGCCGATTTCGTTCGGGAGGCGGGCCTGGAGAGCAGCTCGGCGGCGGCACCGGTCGCCAGCGGATTGGGGAGGGTGCTGTCCTCCGGAAGTCCGCCGATCTCCGCCTCGGCCTGCCGCCAATGATCCTCGGCCAATCCTTCGGGGTGGCCCTGCGCCTCCCATATGGCATAGGCGCTCTCTCGAATCCTGTCTTCGGTATCGTCCGGCATGGAGCCTCCCTCGGCGGCCCTGATGGCTGCCTCGGTCAAATGCGTGGGATGCGAATAGGATGCGCAGTCTGATCTGGATCAGTAAAATTTCAGCCCGGACGTCAGCCCCGCCCAGCGCCATTGCGCGTCATTCGGTAGCAAGTTCGGGATATTTCTCCATGATCGCGCTGGTCACGCCATTGGTCCAACCGAAGCCGTCCTGTGTCGGATATTCGCCGCCGCCGCCGGGCTTGCGTTCCTCCACATCATATTTTTCCAGCATCCGGCCGGTCTCGACATAGGCGGCCGTCACCGTGCCCAGCCAGCGCCTGGCGATTTCGCGCGCCAGCGCGGCTTCACCCGACCGCTCAAGTCCCGCAATCGCGATCCATTGCAGCGGCGCCCAGCCATTGGGCGTATCCCATTGCTGGCCGGTGCGCAGCGTCGTTGTGCGCAGCCCGCCCACCGCCAGCAACCGGCTCCGCACGGTCGCGCCGACCGCCTTCGCCTGGGCGGGCGAAGCGGCGCCGGCGAACAGCGGGTAGAGCGTGGCGGCCGACAGAACCGGCGTCGGCTTGCGGGCGGTGCGGTCCCAATCGGCATAGCGGCCCTCGCGCGCTACCCAGAAATAGCGGTCCAGCGCTCCGCGCCTCTGCCTTGCCAGACGGGTGAAGCGATCGGCGCAGGCGCCGTCCCGCGCTTCGCCGCAACGGCGGGCGATGGTCTCCTCCACGATCAGCATCAGGCTGTTGAGGTCGACGGGCACGATGTCGGCGGTGCGGATCGATGAAAGCCGGCGCGGGTCCGCTAGCCAGCGGCTGCTGAAGTCCCATCCGCTTTCCGCCCCGGCGCGCAGATGGCGGTAGAGCGCCTGGGCGGGGCGCGTCCGGTCCTCTGCCGCCGTCGCCACATCTTCGGCATAGGATTCGTCGCGGGGCTGCGGAACATCGTCCCAATAGCGGTTGAGCAGCGTGCCGTCCGGCATTTTGACGACCCGCGCGCATGCGCCGCCGGCGTCGACACAGCTGGCGCCCCTCATCCAATAATCATATTCGCGGCGCAACGCGGCAAGCCGTCGGGCGTCGACCGTGGGATCGCCCTGTTTCGACAGGCCCAGCATCAGCGCGAAAAAGGGCGGCTGCGACCGGCCCAGATAATAGCTGCGCATGCCGTTGGGAATATGGCCATAGCGCTCGATGGCCGCCGTGAAATCCGTCAGCATGGATTCGATCAGCGGCTGCTGCCCGTCGACGGCCAGGCCGAGCATGGTGAAATAGCTGTCCCAATAATAGATTTCGCGGAAGCGGCCGCCCGGCACGACATAGGGCGCCTCCATCGGCAGGGCGGAACTGCCCGGCGCCACGGCTTCGGGCTGGCGCACCAGCGTGGGCCAGAGCGTCCGGATGTGCCGGCGCAGGGTGCCGGCGTTACGGTCATTGACGCCCGGCACGGCGAAATTGGCAAGGACGAAGCTGCGCAGCGCTTCCTTGTCCTGCGGCCTGCTGCTTCGGAAATCGGCCATGATCGCGTCCGGCGCGCGCCGGGGCACTGCGTCGACGAAGGTCTTGCCGTCGGGGAACAGCCGCTGCGTTTGCACGGCCCGGAACAGGTCGCCATAAATCTCCGCCGGGGAGGTTTGGGCCGAAATCGACGCCGGCAGCGTCAATATTGCAGCCAGCATGACGATACGCCGCCAGGGCGACGACTTCATGGCCGATCGGACGTGCATGGTTCCTCTCTCCTTGACCGAAGACTTTATTATGATGCGCTCCCGTGCCGCGCGGACCGGCTTCTTCTCGCTCTCTTCACCGGAGGGATCAAAGGAAAACCTCTCTCCATTGAGACATTAATGCAACGATTGCGCGGAAAAAAGAAGAGCATAGCGGCTATGGATGCACTTTCCATTCCGTCATCGAAAACAGATGCAGTATGTCAGCGGCAGATCGGCGGGGCATCGATCGCGCCGACTTCGGAAGAGGGAGGAAGTCATGCCGAAAAGCCTTCAACGCCGCCTGATGGCGGGTGTTACCGTCAGCGCCTTTTTCACCGCCTTTCCCGCCCTGGCCCAGGTTGCGGGCAGCAGCGCCGCTCCGCCGGAAGAAGCCAGCGACGTCGAGATCGTGGTCGTCGGCACCGCCGGCGCGGGCACGCGGCGGCAGGATGCGTCCTTCGCCGTCACCTCGCTCAATAGCGAAGCGATCACGCGGGCGGCGCCTAACAGCACCGCCGACCTGCTGCGCACCGTGCCGGGCGTCATGGCGGAAAGCTCCGGTGGCCAGAACGGCGCCAATATCTTCGTGCGCGGCTATCCGTCGGGTGGCGACGCGCAGTTCGTGACCTTCCAGCTTGCCGGCGTGCCGATCTTTCCGCCGCCGACATTGTCCTTCCTGGAAAACTCGCAACTCATCCGGCTGGACGAGACGGTGCAGCGCGTCGAAGCGGTGCGCGGCGGCACCGGCTCCCTCTTCTCCAGCGGCCAGCCGGGCCTGACCGTAAACGTCGTGCCGCGGATCGGCGGGGCGAATTTCAAGGGTTCGGCCAAGATTTCCTATACCGATTATGACGAGATTCGCGGCGACGCCTGGGTCTCCGGCCCGCTCGGCCCCGACACGGGTTTCATGGTCGGCGGCTTCTACGCGCAGGGCAACGGCATTCGCGATCCGCGCTATCGGGCGGAAAAGGGCGGCCAGATCACCGCGAACATCCATCATGACTTTGGCGGCCGCGGTTCCGTGGAGGTATATGCCCGCTATCTCAACGATCACGGCCAGTGGCTGCTGCCGATCCCCGTCGTCTCGAACGGCGGCAAGATCAGCGCCTATCCCGGCTTCGATGCGGGGACGGACACGCTGAACGGTCCGGATACGCGCCGCGTCACCAATCTGGTCGGGCGCGCCGTCGATCTGGCCGACGGACGCGGGGCCAAGGTGATCAACACCGGCATCACCTTCGATTACGAACTGGTCGACGGGCTGCGTTTCCGCGAGCGCATGAGCTTCCTGGGCGGGCGCGCCGACACGGTCGGGCTGGTGCCGGTGGCGGCGCCGGTGGCCGCTTCCGCCATGGCGCAGACGCTGGGCGGAACGGGCGCGACGCTGGCCTCGCTCACCTATGCCAATGGCGGTGGCGTGGTTCCGACCGGAGCCAATACGCAGGTGCTGCGCGCCGGCATCTGGGAAGTGCGCAAGAAGATCTCCTCCTTCGTCGCGGACAGCGCGCTGGAATGGGCTTCGGGCAACAACAAGCTGACCGGCGGCTATTATTTCGCGGATTACACCACCCGCGACCAATGGGTGCTGGGCAATCAGGTGCTGTTGCAGGCGGAACCCAATGCGCGGCGGCTCGACATGACGCTGACCAGTGGAGTCGGGGTGTTGCAGGCAGCGACGCTCAACGGTTTCTCCAGCGGGCCCGCCTTCCAGGTGCGCGGCAATTATGAGGGCAAGGACTATGCCTTCTACGCGGTGGATGAATTGCAGATCACGCCCGAACTGCGCGTGGATGGCGGCGTGCGGTGGCAGCGCCATGTGGTCGATGCGACGCTCAGCACATCGGCCGATGGCGGCTCGTTCGATCTGGACGGCAATCCCAACACATTGTACGACAATGCGATTACTCGGCTGGGGCCGCCACGCTCAATCCGTTACCGGGACTCGGCCTGGTCGTGGACCGTGGGCGCGAATTACGATTTCAGCCGGGAGATCGGTGTGTTCGCCCGGTACAGCCGGGGCAACAGCTTCCCGCAATTCGACAATCTTCGCGAGGCGTCCGCCACCAATATTGCGGACAAGACCGGCCTTGCCGCCGTTGCCGAGGTGGATACCTATGAGGCGGGCGTGAAAATATCGACTGCCTTCGCCAATCTCTATGCGACGGTGTTCCACAACAAGTTCGATGGTCTTGCCACCACGACGCTGATCAACAATGTGCCGATCAGTTCGAATGGCGGCGCGAAGGCGACGGGCGTGGAACTGGAAGGCGCGCTGCGGCCGTTCGAAGGGTTCAGCATTTCCGGCGCGCTGACCTGGCTGGACGCCACCTATCGCGGCTTTTTCAGCGGCGGCGGCACGATCGACAACACCGGCAACCGCGTGCAGCGGCAGCCCAAATGGGCCTGGCGCGTCACCCCTGCCTATGAAGTGACGGTGGGCAGCCTCAAACCCTCCGTCTTCGCGACGCTGCAATATACCGGGGATCGTTTCTCCGATCCGGAGAACAACCAGTTGCTGCCGAATTTCTACCAGCTTGACGCGGGCGTGGCTGTCACCGTCAACGACCGCATCCGCCTGGCCGTCACGGGCAACAACCTGACCGACGAGATCGGATTGACGGAGGGCAATCCGCGCATCATCGGCGGGCAAGGCTCCGGCCCGATCCTGGCGCGCCCGATCCTGGGCCGATCCTTCCGGTTTAGCGCCGCGGTCAATTTCTGACCGCTGATGGACCGGCGCGACCTTCTGAAGGGAATGGCCGGGGCGGCGGCAGCGTCCGTCGCCCCGGCCGGCCTGTCCCAGACGCGGCGGGGCAGGGCGCGCAACGTGCTGCTGCTGATTTCCGACGATCAGGGCCTGGACCTCGGCTGCTATGGCGTGCCGATCCGCACCCCGCGCATCGATCGGCTGGCGGGGGAGGGGACGCGCTTCACCCAGGGCTTTGCCGCCGTATCCTCCTGCAGTCCCAGCCGGGCGGTGATCAATAGCGGGCTCTACACGCACCAGAACGGCATGTACGGGCTCCAGCACGACATCCATCACCAGTCGTTGCTGCCGGGAATAGAAACGCTGCCCTCGCTCCTGCGCCGGGCGGGCCATGCGACGGCGCTTGTGGGCAAGAAGCATGTGGGGCCGGACTCGGCCTTTCCCTATGAGGCGGAACTTGTGCCCGAACGGTCGGGCATCCGCGATGTCCGCGAACTCGCGATTGCGGCGTCCAGCTTCATCCGCTCCACGGACGATCGGCCTTTCTTCGTCACCATCGCCTATAGCGATCCGCATCGCGCCGCCGTCAATTATGGCAATGACCGGCCGTCGCCGGGCGTGAAGCCGGCCCGCTACGATCCGCGCAAAGTGCCCGTTCCGTCCCATCTGCCCGATCTGCCGGCCATCAGAGCCGACCTGGCGGAATATTATGAGTCCGTCAGCCGTCTGGACAGCGGGGTCGGCATGGTCCTGGACGATCTTGCCGCGACCGGCCGCGCCGACGATACGCTGGTGATCTTCCTCAGCGACAATGGGCGGCCCTTTCCCGGCGCGAAGACCAACCTCTACGACGCCGGACTGCACCTGCCGCTGATCATCCGCGCCCCGGGAAGCGCGACCGCGGTCAACGATGCGATGGTGAGCTGGGTCGACATCGCGCCGACCATATTGGAATGGACCGGCGTCGCCGCGCCGACCGCCTATGCGCTTTCCGGCCGTTCGCTGCTGCCGCTGCTGGGCCGTCGCGCCGATCCGCAACGCGACGCCGTGTTCGCCAGCCACGACTTTCATGAGATCAACCAATATTATCCCATGCGGGCCATCCGCACGCGGACGCACAGCTATATTCTCAACCTCGCTTCCCCGCTGGACTATCCCATCGCCGGAGACGTGGCGGGTTCTCCGGCGTGGAAGGCGATCAGCGCCGATCCCGCCATCCGCCTGGGGAAGAGGACGCTGGCAGCCTATCTCAAGCGGGACGCGGAGGAGCTTTACGACCTGATGCGCGATCCGGATGAGCTAGGGAACGTCGCCGCCGATCCCGCCTATGCCGGGGTGAAGCGGACGCTGTCCGAACGTCTGCATGCCATGCGGGCGGCGACCAAAGACCCCTGGCTGGCCGGACAGACCGATCCCTATTCGCATATGGGACGGCCGTGATGGCGGACGAGCTGGACCGACGCGGCCTGTTGCTGGCCGGCAGCGCGGGGGCATTCGGCCTTTACAGTTGGGCGGCGGCGGATGCCGCGGCCGTCCCGGCCAAAAAGAAGCGGTTGAAGCTGCGCCGCCGCGCGGGGACCAGGCCGAAGAATATCCTGGTCGTCCTCACCGACGATCATCGCTACGACGCGATCGGCTTCATGAAGGCGCAATCCTTCGGGGAGACGCCGACGCTGGACCGGCTGGCGCGGGAGGGGGTGCATTTCAGGAACGCCTTCGTCACCACCGCCCTGTGTTCGCCCAGTCGCGCCACGATCTTCACCGGGCTCTATGCGCATCAGCACAGGGTGGTGGACAATAATCATCCGATACCGGCCGGCCTCATCTATTATCCCGAATATCTCCGGCAGGCGGGCTATGAGACCGCCTTCATCGGCAAATGGCACATGGGGCAGGAAACGGACCAGCCCCAGCCCGGCTTCGACCATTGGGTCAGCTTCAAGGGGCAGGGCACCTATCTGCCGGGCGAGGATGGCCTGAACGTCAATGGCCGCAAGGTGCCGCAAAGGGGCTATATCACCGACGAACTGACCGACTATGCGATGGACTGGATCGGCAAGCGCGACGGCAAGCGCCCGTGGATGATGCATCTGGCGCACAAGGCCGTCCATTCGGAGTTCATTCCGGCCGAGCGGCATGCAGGGCGCTATTCCGGGGAGACGTTCCGCTATCCGGACACGATGAAGCCAGATGTTCCGGGCCGGCCGATGTGGGTCGAAAACCAGCGCAACAGTTGGCACGGCGTCGACTATGCCTATCACGGCAAGCTCGACATCGCCGACTATTACAAGCGCTATATGGAAACATTGCTGGCCGTCGACGAAGGACTGGCGCGTATCATGGACCTGCTGGAACGAAGGGGCGATCTGGACGACACGCTGATCCTCTATATGGGCGACAACGGGTTCATGTTCGGGGAACATGGGCTGATCGACAAGCGCGCCGCCTATGAGGAATCGATGCGCGTGCCGATGCTGATGCGTTGTCCCTCCCTCTTCGGCCCGCGGACGGTGGAGGACATCGTCGCCAATCTCGACGTCGCGCCCACCATGCTCGCCGCCGCAGGGCTGGAGGCACCGGATGGGCTTGCCGGCATGGACATGTTGCCGCTGGCGCAGGGACGGGCGGTCCCGTGGCGCAAGGATCTGGTTTATGAATATTATTGGGAACGCAACTTCCCGCAGACGCCGACCGTCCATGCCCTGCGCGGGGATCGGTATAAATATATCCACTTCCACGGCATCTGGGACGTGGACGAACTGTACGACCTGGCGGCCGATCCGCAGGAGAGCGACAATCTGCTGGCCAGGCCGGGGCATGAGCAACTGGCCGAACGGATGAGCGCGAAGCTGTTCCGGATGCTGCAGGAAACGGGCGGCATGCAGATTCCGCTCAGCCCGGATGCCGGGGAGCGGAACGAACTGCGCGATCCCAAAGGCTCGCCGGCCGCTCCTTTCCCGCCGCGCTTCTATCGGCCATCGGGAAGATAGCGACGCGAAGATACGGCAGGGCGGACGGAAGGGGACCGGAAGATGAAATTGGTCATCGAACCTTTGCCGACGCCTCCATCACCCCGCGCCCGAACTCGTTGCGCTCGACGACAGCCATGCACCTCTGCTGGCTGAGGAATCGCTGCCGGAAACGCCATCGTCCAGTCCCACCGTATCGGGCCGGAAACCGGCATGGCGCGGCAAGGCATCGGCCATTTCGAACCAGGCAATGCGGCTGGCATCCCAGATATGGAATTGAGGGGCAAGGGCGGAGGGATCGTCAAGCGTGGCAATCGTGAAGTCGATCGTGTCGGGCTGGTGATCGACCTGCATGGTGAGAGGCGTTCCGCACGCGGCGCAAAAGCCGCGCTCGCCAAAGTCGGAGGACCGGCGGACGGCGCGTTCGCCCGCGACGATGCGAAAGTCCCCGACCGGAACCGTGGCGAACGCCATGACTGGCGCGCCGCTCGTCAACTGGCATAGCCGGCAGTGGCAATAACCTGCATCGAAGGGCGGGGAATGAAGCGCATAACGCACCGCGCCGCAGGCGCAGCCGCCAGAAAGCATGGCAGAGGCGTTCATCATCCCTTCTCCCTGGCGCGCGGCGGCGGCGCATCCGCCAGTTCGATCCAGACCGGCGCATGGTCGCTGGTCTTTTCCCAGCCGCGCACGTTGCGATCCACTTCGGCGGCGACGAGCCGGTTCGAAAGGGCCGGACTGAGCAGCAGGTGATCGATCCTGAGCCCCGCATTGCGCGCATGGGCGTTCCGGAAATAATCCCAGAAGGTGTAGATGGTTTCATCGGGATGAAGCGTGCGGAGGCTGTCCGTCCAGCCCTGGTCGAGCAGACGGAAATAGGCCGCCCTGACCTCCGGCGCGAACAGCGCGTCGTCGCGCCAGCGTTCCGGCTTATAGACGTCGAGGTCCGTGGGCATGACGTTGAAGTCGCCGGCGAGCACGACCGGCAGTCGCTGGTCGATGAACCCGGCGGCATGGTCGATCAGCCGGTCGAACCAGCGGAGCTTATAGTCGAACTTGGGGCCGGGGCGGGGATTGCCATTGGGAAGATAGAGGCCGCCTATGAGGATGCCGTTCACCGCCGCCTCGATATAGCGGCTGTGGCTGTCGTCGGGATCGCCGGGCAGGCCGCGCCGGGTTTCGTGGATTTCGCCGACGCGGCTGAGGATCGCCACGCCGTTCCAGCTTTTCTGGCCATGCCAGACCGCATCATATCCAAGGTCACGGATCGGTACCTCCGGAAACTTCTCGTCGGGCGCCTTGAGTTCCTGAAGGCAGACGATGTCAGGCCGCGTCTCGGCCAGCCAGCGAAGCAGGACAGGGAGCCGGCCGTTGACCCCGTTCACATTGTAGGTCGCGACCTTCACGGCCTGGGCGACAGCCGGCGGGCGTCATGGGCCATGACCGCCGCATCTCGCGCCAAAATATCGTCGCCTGTCTTCATGGTGATTCAGGAGACGCCCGTCCGCGGGACTCGTTCCGCCGTCATGTCGCTTCTTCGGCCATTATCCATGCGGCGCGGCTTTCTTCGTCAGAATTGCCATAGCAGCCCCGCCCGCGCGGCATGGTTCTGACTGGCCGGCGAGAGCGCGCCGCTGTAGCCGAGATTGATCCGCATGTTCGATCCCACCGCCGCTTCCAGCCCGATCTCGCTGACCAGCGTGTCGCGGGCGATCGGCAGGCCCGTCACATGGAAACGCTGGCCGCCCAGGGCGGCTCCCACCACCGGAAGCTGATCTCCGAAAGCATGTTGCCAACCGGCCGATGCGCGCAGCGTCAGCGATGAAGCGCCCCATTGCAGCCGGGTGTCGCCGCGCAGACCGGCGGTCGCGAAGCTGGTCCGCATCGAATCCCCGCCCAATGCCAGCGCCGCGCTGCCGCCGCTTTCCTGCCCTTTTCCGACGCGAAGCTGCACATGCGCCATGCTGATGAAGGGTTCCAGCGCTCCGGCGGACAGGGCGAAGCGATGGGCCGCCTCGGCAAAGGCCTGGGTCGTCGTGGCGCGGTACCGTGTGCTGAGGCTATCCGCGAACCCAGCGAAGGCGACCGAGCGTCGCGCGTCAATGTCCTGCCAACTGACGATAAGACCGCCGCGCAGCGTGACTGGCGCCAGCGCAGCGCCGCCATAGAAACCGGCATGGTAGCTGTCGATGTCGGCATAGCCCTGCGCCCTCATGGCGGCGCGATGATGGCCGCCGACGATACCCAGCCGCAGCGTCGTTTCCGGCACCTGCCATTCGGCCCCGAACAAGGCGCCCGACGAACCTTGCGCCATGGCCGACGCATTGTCATGGCCCCGCCGGTTGCCCCATTCGTCAAGCGCCTTCCCCCAATAGGCAGGCCCCGGCCGGTCGTCGGCCGGACCGCGCAGCCGTTCCAGCGTGGCATCGCGCGAAAGGCCGCTGGCCTCCACCAGCGCCGTACGGATCGAGGCGTGGAACGCCCCGGAAAGCCGGTCGAAGGCATTGCGCGCCGTGTGCGCATCGCTCAGCAGCACGGCGTCATAGGCCGCATTGCCCGAACCCAGTGTCTGGAGTGCGGCTCCGGCGGCGCGCTGGTTGGACGTGGCGGCCACCTCATCGAACCGGACGTCGTTGCGCCTGAGCGTCAGGGTGACCGCATTGGCCGAATAGCCAAGGCTCGGCGTCAGGAAGGCGAAGGAGGAGGTGACCGTGTCGAACCGCCCCCGGATTCCAGCCTGGGCGGTGAGGATGGTATAGGTCGCGCTTGGCCGATACGCGCCGGTCGCGCCGATATGCGCCACCGTGCCGCCAAGCGTCGCCGTGCCCAGCACATCGATGCGGTCAGTGACCGTGCCCGATGGATCGACCTCGATCTCCGTACGGCTGCCCGGCGACAGTTCCAGATCGCCTTCCACCGTGAGCGTCGCGATGCCTGGCCCCGGCGCGATTATCCCTCCCGGTGCGATCCGCACCGAGCCCAGGCGGCCGCGTCCCGCCAGAAGGCTGCCGCCCTCCACCGCCAGCGCGCCGCCTAGCGCGCCGTCGACCGTCAAGCGACCGAACCGCACTTGCGTGGCGCCGGTAAAATCCCGCGATCCGCCGGTCAGCGTCAGATCGCCGGTTCCTGCCTTGATGAAGCGGCCGGCGCCCGCCAGCGTGCCTGCATAGCGGCTGTCGCCCGGTTCCTCGAACAGCAGTTCGGCGCCCGAGTTCAGAACGGCGTCGCCGGTGAAGCGGCTGGCGGCGGTGGCCAGCCGCCCTTCTTCCAGCCGCCAGTCCAGCGTGCTTGCTCCCATGAGTGTCAGAACGCCGCTGCCGCGCTTCACCATCCGGCCCGCAATGCCGCCAAGCGGGCGGATGCCACCGGCAAAGCCTTCATTGGTTCGCTGGTCGAACACTATTGTCGCCGCGTTCGATATGTCGCCGCGGATCGACAGCGCATTGCCGACCAGCGTGCCCGCCGCAACCTCCGTATTGCCGGCATAGCCATTCAAGCCCGACAGGATCAGCGTGCCCGCGTCCTGCTTGACGAGCGTGGTGTTGCCCGAAAGAGCCACCGCGATTTCGGCAGTCATCGTTGTGCTCCAGACGCTTCCGTCACCGACCCGGATGACCGTGCGGTCGCCTCCCGCCAGCGTCAGCCCGCTTCCCGACAGTTGGTAGCCGGTCACGGCGAACTGCATGCCTGCGGTCGACAATGCCCCCGCGCTGCCGTCCAGGACCACCTGTCCGCCACGCCCGGCAAAGATGGCGAAGGCGGCGGGATCGGCTGTGCGGCTGCTCGCGCCATCCTCCCCGGTCCAGTCCGGCGTCCCGGCGCGCCATGTGCCGGGCCCGCCATCCACCCTGCCATCGGAATGGCGCGTTGGATCGCCGCCATCCCAGAAAAGCAGCGGGCGTGCGGACGCGCCGGACAGCAGGTTCACCTGACCCGCCGTCGCCGTCTGGACCGACAGCCTGCCTGGAACCTGTCCGGGCGGCGGGGCGCCGAGTTCCAGGCCATGATCGGTCAACTGCCCGCCATAGCTGAACAGCCGGTAGAGGCCGTCTTCCAGAGGATCGCTGCCGCCAAGGTCGAGGATGCCGTCGAGTGTCAGGTTCCCGGCTATATCGAACAATGCCGGATCGCCCGACCGGCGCAGGGCGGCCACGACGACCGATCCCGAACCCAGCTTCAGGCTGGCCATGTGGAGCGTGTCGCCACCCTTGCCCAGCAGGCGGCCGCCGCCTCCGACATCGACCGCGCCGACCCGGCCCGTGCCGCTCAGCACGCCGCCGTCGGAAAGGCGAAGCGTGCCGCCCAGCGCGCCATCGACCCGCAATGCGCTGCCTTCGACGCGGGTGGCGCCAGTGAAATCGCCCGATTGCCCGGTCATCAAGAGCGTTGCGGAGCCGGTCACGTCGAATCCCCCGCTGCCGGATAGCCGATAGGGATATACCGTTTCCGCGCCCGTTATGTTGCCGGAGGAGAAGGTCAGCGCACCTCCACCGCCGATTTCGACATCGCCGCCAAATCCCTGGGCGCGGGCGATCAGCCGCCCCTCGTCCACCCGCCAGTTCAGTGCATTGCCGCCGCTCAGCGTGAGGGCGCCCGCGCCCTGTTTGATCATATATCCCCAGAAGCTGAACACCCCGCTGACATTCCCGGCGAAGGTCGCGTCCTCCTCCTGGTCGAAGATCACGGTGCCGCCATTTTCCAGATCGCCCCGGATCGAATGGACATTGCCGATGACGGTGCCGCCATCCACCCGCGTGTTGCCCAGATAGCTGTTCTTGCCGGTCAGCACGACCGTGCCCAGATCGTTGAAGAACACCCCGCCCGTGCCGGTCAGTTCCGTATCGATCCGGGTGGTGGCGCCCATTTCCGACCGGATCGAGGTATAGGCGCCGCCGTCCAGCTTCAACGACCCGCCGGTGAGGCGATAGCCGTCCGACCGGAACAGCATGCCGGTGACGGACGGCACGCCCTGGCTGTCGTCTATGGTGACCGTTCCCGGCCTTCCCTGGAATATCGCAAAGGCGGGCACCGGGCGCATCGGGCCGTTGATGACGCCGTTGCTGTCGGTCCAGCTCGGTTCCGTCATGCGCCAGAGGCCGGACCCCCCGTCTACGGCGCCATTGGCGTGCAGTTCAGGATCGCTGCCATCCCAGAAGCGGAGCGCCGTCTGCGCCTCCGCTTCGGCGGGCGTCATCATCATGCCCCCCAGGAAAAGCGCTGCGGTCGTGTCCCGCGCGATCGATCCGGACTGCGCAAACCCTCCGCATCGACCCCTACGTCGCATCGGCCTGTTCCCTTTTCACGCCAGCCCCCGAAGGGGATTGCGCCCGCTAAGCAGTTCATCGGCAACGCTTTTGCGCCGATCTGTGAGATTGGCGCGGGGAAGGGAGGCCGCAACATTCCATCCGCCGATGGAGCGCGGGCATGCCGCAGACCGCTGGCGGCAAGCGACTGCGCGCTCCGGGATCAAACGGCGTTTCCATCGGTTCGAAGGCGATGGACATCGCGACCAATCCCGAATGGCAACGCCTTCTTCCCTATGCACTGGCAGGCGCCGTCTTCCTCATCCTGCTCTTCAACATTCCCTTCATCGGACGCGTCCTCCGCGCCCTCCTATCGGTGGCTCTGCTGGCGCTGTGCCTTCTGATCCTTGCGCAACAGGCCCCGTTCGACCCCAATCTGAACCCGCTGATGAACCGATTGGGCCTTAGCAGCCAGCAGGTGACGGGGGATATGATCCGCATCCGCATGGCGGCAGATGGCCATTTCTGGGCACGGGCCGAACTCAATGGCGTGAAGCGCCGGATGCTGATCGACAGCGGCGCGACGGTGACGGCGCTCTCCCAGGAGACTGCGCGCCAGGCCGCGGTCAGCGTGGACGATGGTCTGGTGCCGGTCCTCATGCGGACGGCGAACGGAACCATCCGGGCCGACACCGGCACCGTCGCGCGTCTGAAGGTCAGCGGAATGGAAGCCCGCAACCTCAAGGTGATCATTTCCCCGGCGCTGGGAAATGTCGACATATTGGGCATGAACTTTCTGACGCAGCTCGCGTCCTGGCGGGTGGAAGGACGCGAGCTGATACTGGTGCCGGCCAAGGATCGGGACGGCTGAAGCAAAGGGAAGCCGCTTCTCGCATCGGCGGCCCGCTCAGGCGGTAAGAAGGGCGTCCCGATAACGGGGCGCGACATCGCTCTTGGACAGATTCGGTCCCATGGCGAGGCGCGCCTCCTGCAAGGTCAGCCATTGCTGTTCGTCGGACAGCGGCGGAATGGTGACGGTCTCCCCCCTGTCGAAGCCGAGCAGGGCGGCATCCACCATATCGCCCGCTTCCATCACGAAGCCTGCGGGAAAGGCATCGACATCCTTGCCCGACCGCGCCCAGATTTCGGTTCGCGTGGCGCCCGGCAGGACGGCCTGCACGCGGACGCCCTTGTCGCGCAATTGTGTGGCCATCGACTGGCTGAGATTCAGGATGAAGGCCTTGGTTCCGCTATACACCCCATCGAACATCTCGGGCGCGAGGGCGAGCACGGAGGACAGGTTGACGATCGCGCCACGGCCCGCCGCGACGAAGGCCTTGCCCGCCGCGGAGGCGAGCCGGGTCGGCGCCGTCACGTTGAGGGCGATGATCCGCGACAATTGCGGCGTGTCATTATCCAATATGCCGCCGTTCAGCGACATGCCCGCATTGTTGACGAGCATGGTGACGTCGCCTGCGGCCAAGCGCTCCTCGATCCGTTGCAGGTCGCCCTCGGCGGTCAGGTCCGCCGCGATGACCTCCACGTCCACGCCCGCTTCGCCGCGCAGCCTTTCGGCCAGCGCATCCAGGCGCGGCCGGTCCCGCGCGACGAGAATGAGGTCGAAGCCGCGTCTGGCCAGGCGGTCCGCATAGACCGCGCCGATACCGGTCGAAGCACCTGTGATAAGGGCGATGTTCTTTTCAGCCTGTGTCATGGCAATACTCCTGGGGATGGTCGGAAGAGCCGGTGAGGCCCGTCACATCAACGGCGGCATCGAAAAGGCGGCAGGCTCCAGCACGGGCTGGTGCCAGCGGATCCTAACATTATCTCGGGCTGCATCATCGCCCTTCCTGACACCGTTGCGAATATGACGAACATCATATATATGACGATTGTCATTTGTCCAGAGGGAAGGGCATGGCAAAGGCGCAGAAGAAGAGGAGGACGAGCGGTCATGGCTGACAAGAGCGCGCACAGGGCGAAGACGCGCGCGCATATCCTGGGCGAGGCGGCCGGGGCCATGCGCATGGCGGGCGTGCAAGGGATCGGCGTCTCGGCGCTGATGCAGCGGGCGGGCCTCACTCATGGCGGCTTCTATGCTCATTTCGAGTCGCGGGACGATCTGGTGGCGCATGCCGTCGACCGCATGTTCGAGGAAAGCGCCATGATATTGGACCGCTTTCTGGGGGAAAGGCCGGACCTTGCCGGCCTGATCGACCATTATCTGTCGGAAAGCGCCTATCGGGCGGTGGACCGTGGTTGCCCCTTGCCTGGCCTTTCGGGGGAGGCCGCACGCATGCCCCCCGACGCGCGCTTGCGGTTCGAAGCGGGGGTCAGGCGGTTTCGAGAAGGGATTGCGCGGGCGCTGGAGATTGCGGGCCGATCCGATGGCGCGGCGCTCGCCCATTCGCTGCTTGCGGAGCTTGTCGGGGCCATGACGCTGGCGCGGGCGATGTCGGATGAAGGCGCGGCGCTGGATTTCCTCGCTTCGTCTCGCGACCGGCTCAAGGAACGTATCGGTCTGGCCTGACCGCGGCTTCCCTTCTGGGGGTGTTCATCGCCGGCCCCAGTTCATGCAGCAGGCAATCCACGACCTGCCGCACCTTTGGCAGCAGATGCCGCCGCTGGGGATAAACCGCCCATATGGGCTCATCGTCCGGCTGGACATCCTCCAGCAGCAGTTCGACCATGCCGTGCTTCAGATAGGGGAGGATGTAGAAATCCGGGAGCTGGCAGATGCCGAGCCCCGAAATGCACGCTTCCATGACGGCGTGTCCGCTATTGCACCTGAAGCGCCCCTTGGGCCGATGGATCATTTCCTGGCCGTCGACCTTGAAATGCCATGTGCCTGCGGAGCCCGCGATACATTCATGCCCGGCCAGCGCACCGACGCTGGCGGGACGGCCCGCGGAAGCCAGATAGCTGGGGGCGGCGCAGGTGTAGAGCGTGCGCGACGCCACCCGCGTCGAGATCAGGCGAGGGTCGTTGACCGTCCCCGTCCGGACCGCGACGTCGAATCCCTCGCCGACCAGATCGATGACCCGGTTGGACAATTCGATAGACACGGCCAGCTTGGGATGCTGCATTGCGAAGCGGCGGATGATCGGCGCCACGAAGCGCTCCCCCATGGCCGTCGAGCAGGTGACGCGCAACTCTCCCTGCGGCTCGCTTCTCTCTCCGATCAGGGCGATGGCCTCGTCCCTGTCCTTGGCGATGCGCTCGCACCGTTCGAAGAACACACGGCCGGTGTCGGTCAGCCGGACGGTCCGGGTGGTCCGGTGGAAAAGCTGCGCCTGCACGCGCTGCTCCAGCGCCATGATGGACCGGCTGACATGGGTGGTGGAGACACCCAGCGCCCTTGCCCCGCGCGTGAAGGAGCCTGCGGTGGCGACACTGATGAACTCGTCTATGCCATCCCAGTTGGACATGTGATTATACCAGCTCAGGAATAATGATTTTCCGAAACACTATATTATCACCATTGCGGAACAGCGCTAGGGAGGGTGGAAAGAGAGGGCGCGGCGGGAGCCATGGCCTCTCTTCTCGCAAATGATCATGACGAGGAATGAGAGATGAAGACCCGCGCCGCCGTCGCCTTCGAGGCGAAGAAGCCACTGGAGATCGTCGAAGTCGATCTGGAAGGCCCGAAGGCGGGCGAGGTTCTGGTGGAGATCATGGCGACGGGCATCTGCCACACCGACGCCTATACGCTGGACGGCTTCGACAGCGAGGGCATTTTCCCCTCGATCCTGGGCCATGAGGGCGCTGGCATCGTGCGGGAGGTCGGCGCGGGCGTCACTTCGGTGAAGCCCGGCGACCATGTGATCCCGCTCTACACGCCCGAATGCCGCCAGTGCAAAAGCTGCCTGTCGGGCAAGACGAACCTGTGCACCGCGATCCGCGCGACCCAGGGCAAGGGACTGATGCCGGACGGCACGACCCGTTTCAGCTACAAGGGCCAGCCGATCTTCCACTATATGGGCTGCTCCACCTTCTCCAACTTCACCGTCCTGCCGGAGATCGCTGTGGCGAAGATCCGCGACGATGCGCCCTTCCAGACGAGCTGCTATGTCGGCTGCGGCGTCACCACCGGCGTCGGCGCGGTCGTCAACACGGCCAAGGTGCAGGCGGGCGAGAATGTCGTGGTCTTCGGCTTGGGCGGCATCGGCCTCAATGTCATCCAGGGCGCGAAGATGGTCGGCGCGGACAAGATAATCGGCATCGACATCAACCCGGACCGGGAGGAATGGGGCCGCAAGTTCGGCATGACTCATTTCATCAACAGCAGGGGCCTGTCGCGCGAGGAGACCGTCGCCAGGATTCTGGAGGTGACGGACGGCGGCGCCGACTACAGCTTCGATGCGACCGGCAATACGGAGGTGATGCGCACCGCGCTCGAATGCTGTCATCGCGGCTGGGGGGAAAGCATCATCATCGGCGTCGCCGAAGCGGGGAAGGAGATCAGCACCCGCCCGTTCCAGCTCGTCACCGGCCGGGTCTGGAAGGGTACGGCCTTCGGCGGCGCGAAGGGCCGCACCGACGTTCCCAAGATCGTCGACTGGTACATGAACGGCAAGATCGAGATCGATCCCATGATCACCCACGTCCTGACGCTGGAGGAGATCAACAAGGGCTTCGACCTGATGCATGCGGGGGAGAGCATCCGCAGCGTCGTGCTGTTCTGATACGGCGAGGAGAAAATTTATGGCGGTGACTTCCGGTGCCGTTTCCACGCGATCGGATGGCAGGTGATCATGGAACAGGTGAGCGCCAACAAGGCCTTTGGCGGCGTGCAGGGCGTGTACCGGCACGCCTCCGCCTCGACCGGGACGGACATGACCTTCTCGGTCTATGTGCCGCCCCATGCGGAAGGGACGAAACTGCCGGTCGTCTGGTATCTGTCCGGACTGACCTGCACCCATGCCAATGTCACCGAAAAGGGCGAGTTCCGCGCCGCCTGCGCCGAACTGGGCCTGATCTTCGTCGCGCCGGACACCAGCCCGCGCGGCCCGGACCGCAACGGCGATGCCGTGGCGGACGATCCGGACGGGGCCTATGATTTCGGTCTGGGCGCCGGTTTCTATGTCGACGCGACGCAGGCCCCCTTCGCCGCCCATTATCGCATGTGGTCCTATGTGACCCAGGAACTGCCCGCGCTGGTCGCGGCCAATTTCCCCGCGGACATGGAACGCCAGTCGATCATGGGTCACAGCATGGGCGGCCATGGCGCGCTGACCGTCGGCCTCACCCTTCCCGACCGGTACAAGGCGGTATCGGCCTTCGCGCCGATCGTCGCGCCGGGGCAGGTGCCCTGGGGGCAGAAGGCGCTGGCCGGCTATCTGGGCGACGACCCGGCCGCCTGGCGCCGGCATGACGCGGTCGCGCTGATCGAAGATGGCGCCCGGGTTCCGGCGCTGCTGGTCGACCAGGGGACGGCCGACAATTTCCTGGAACAGGAATTGCGCCCGGAACTGCTGAAGGCGGCTTGCGCGGCAGCGGGGATCGACCTGACGCTGAACCTGCGCGACGGCTATGACCACAGCTATTACTTCATTTCCACCTTCATGGCGGACCATCTGCGCTGGCATGCGGCCCGTCTTGGCAAGGATTGATCGATGGTGCAGATTTTCGTGACCGGACGCGACGGCGCAGAACATGCTTGCCATGTCCATGTGGATGACGAACGCGCAGGCGGTCTGCCGCCGCTCGGCCCTGATGAGAACGACCTGCTCGACAGCAGCGATCATCGTATCGACCGGTCCCGCCTGTCCTGCCAGATTCCGCTGACGGTCGAACTGGACGGCCTTCGCGTCACCATCGCGCCGGAGGATTGAACGCCATGGCTGCGGACCTGCTCAGTCGCTATTATGCGGCCTTCAATCGCGGCGACAGCGCGGCGATGCTCGATCTGCTGGCGCAGGATGTCGTGCACGAACCCTCGCAGGGTTCAGCGCGGGAAGGGAAGGCGGCCTTTGCGCAATTCCTCGACCATATGAACCGCTGCTACAGGGAAAGGGTCATCGATCCCGTGTTCCTGGCCTCCGCTGATGGAAAACGGGCGGCCGCGGAATTCATGCTGGAGGGCGAATATCTGGAAACGGACGGCGATCTGCCGCCTGCATCCGGCCAGCGCTATATTTTGCGCGTCGGCGCCTTCTTCGAACTGCGCGACGGCGCGATCGCGCGGGTCAGCAACCATTATAATCTGGCCGACTGGCTGGACCAGGTGAAGGCGGGATGAGGCAGGCCGGGGAGGGCGATCATCCGATGCGCTTCGGGCGGAAGCCGCTACGGGACGCCGAATGACCGAGGTCCGCATTGCAGCCGCGCAATATCCGATCGAACTGTTGCCGAGCTACGGCGCCTGGGAAGCGAAGCTCAGCCGCTGGGTGTCGGAGGCAGCGGTCAGGCGCGCGCAGCTCCTTGTCTTTCCGGAATATGCCGCCATGGAACTGGCCGGCACCGATCCGGCGGCGGCGGCCGATCTTCATGCTTCGCTCGACCATGTCGTAGCGCTGGGGAACGGATCGACGAACTGCACCGGCAACTCGCCATCCATTATGGCGTGACGATTCTGGGCGGCAGCCGCCCGTGCCGCGGCGCACGGGGAGCGGTCGTCAACCGCGCCCGGCTCTTCTGCCCCGATGGCCGGACCGGTTATCAGGACAAGATCGTCATGACGCGGTTCGAACGGGAAATCTGGGGCATAACGGGCGGCGAGGCCGTTCATGTCCTGGAAGCGCCCTTCGGTCGGGTGGGAATTTCCATCTGCTACGATGCCGAATTTCCGCTGATCGCGCGGGCACAGGCCGAGGCGGGCGCCAGGATCATCCTGGTGCCGTCTGCGACGGACAGCATGCAGGGCTATTGGCGCGTCCGCATCGGGGCGCAGGCCCGCGCGCTGGAAAACCAATGCTATGTCGTCCAGGCGCCCACGGTGGGGCAGGCGCCCTGGCTGCCCTCGCTGGATGACAATCACGGCGCGGCCGCCATTTACGGTCCGCCCGACGGCATCGCGCCGGATAATGGCGTATTCGCGGTCGGTGAAGTCAACCGGCCGCAATGGCTGTTCTCGGATGTCCGGCTGGATCAGGTTGATGTGTGGCGTGGCTCCGGTACGGTCCTGCCCTTCCTCCATTGGCCCGAGCAGCATGCGGCCATGCGACCGGATGATGCCTGCCGGGACGAGCCTGCGCCTCCCGCTCCAATCACGGCTCCGGACAGGTCTGAGGATCGTCCCGAACCGATCTTCGGAAGTCTTGAATGAGCAGCCATCGATCTTATCGAGCCTGACCGAAGCTGGCGCAGATGCCTCGCGCCATGTCCTCTCATTTCCACCAAGCAGATACAGGATATTCCTGTCGGGTGGCCCAAAGTCGCCGGACCCTATTACCTAAGTTATCTGACATAGGTTAAACGCAGAACAATTTTCAGTCCAATGACAGAAGCGTTAAATCAATCATAACCATTCGGGGCGCAGTCAAACGGCAAGACAAAGCTGGTCAGACGGGGGCTCTTACATCGTGCGGCATCTAGCCCCATTGACAGGTGCACTTCGCCGCCTGCCCGGCGCCATCCTGCCGCTCATCGCGTTGACGCTCGTGACCTTCATGACCTGCGGCATCCTCGTCACCGTGCTTGTGTCGAGGATGGACGATTCAGCGGCGCTGGAAAAGGCGCGCATGGTCAACGGCGCCATGAAGCGGGAGACCAATGCTCTTGCAGCCACGGCCCGGGATTATGCGCTCTGGGATGACGCCGTCGATCATCTATACGGCGGGATCGACCGTGAATGGGCAGCCTCGAACTTCGGCGGCGCCATGCCCCTATATGTTCTCGACGAGCGCGGCGGGACCATTTTCGGCTGGCAACCCCGATCGACTGTCAGAACCACGCTGATGAGGGATGCGCCGGAAGCGCTTCGGCATCTTGAACGCGCGCTGCCCAAGCATGTCGATGATCGCCGCAATTTCCCCATCCGCCCGTTCATCCAGCTTTATCGGGGCCGTCCGGCCTTGTTCGCTGGCGCCCCGATCCTTCCTTTTTCCGCGAACCGGCCGCTCCCTTCCGGGCCGCTCCGCCACGTCGTCGTCGTTCGCCTGCTGGATGCCGAGCTGTTCGCCAGTTGGGAACAGGCCTATGCATTGGCGGACATCAGCTTCAACCCGCCGGAAGCGGATGCCGAGACATCGCCCGGTCATCCCTTGATCAGTCCTGACGGGACCGATCTGGGCCATATCCACTGGTTGCCGGTGCGCCCGGGCATAGCGGCGCTCAAGAGCCTTTCATGGCTGCTGGCATCGGCCGCCGCGCTCTTCATCCTGTTTTTCCTCGCCGTCTCGCGCGCCATGTTGCGGACCCATGCGTCGTTGCTCGCCGGCCGGTTGCGGGCCGAACGCATCTCCAGGGATCGGGAGAATGCGACTCTGGCCGCGGAAGAGGCGCGTCAACAGGCGGAACAGGCGAGGGAGCAGATCGCCGCCATTGCAGAGCGGGAAGGGCGGGAACAGGCCGAACATCGCGAAGCGCTGCGAAACGCCGCGCATGAGGTCGCCAATCTTCTCTCCACCAGCGTGGGTGACCTGTCGGGATCCTTGCTGAGGCAGGCGGATCAGCTTGAAGCCAGCGCCCGCGACACGCTGGCCGCTCTCGCGGAACAGCTCACCGGGACGGCCCTGGTCCGCGACCGCAGCCGTGCGTCGGCGCAGGCCGTGCACGAGATCGAGGCGCATGTGCAGGAGTTGAGCGTGGCCATTGGCCAGATCCACACCCAATCGATCGCCACACGTCAGAACATGGACAAGACGGAGGTCGAGGCTCGCGCAGTGATGGGCGCCAATGACCAGTTGCAGAGGGAGATAGAGGCGATCGACCTTGCCACCCGCACGATCCGACAAATAGCGGGCCAGACGAACATGCTGGCCCTGAACGCCACGATAGAGGCTGCGCGGGGCGGCGAGGCGGGAGCCGGCTTTGCGGTCGTCGCCGGCGAGATAAAGACGCTGGCGAACAGGGCCGGCGACATGGCGGGCCAGATCGAGCGGCGGATCGAGGCGGTGAACGCATCCGCCTCCTCGATCGCGTCTCTGCTCAACCTGCTGAACACCGTCGTCCGCCAACTGGAGCGCAACGTGTCGGATGTGTCCCTGGCCGCCGATAAGCACCATCAGGGGGCCCGTACGATCCTGGCGAGCAGTCAGAGCGTCGGCGGCGACGCGCAAGCGGTGCACGACGCCATCAGCGCCATCGCCGCGGGTCTGGATGCGGTGAAGGCGAACGCCGAACATACGCTCAATGTAGGGGCCGCGGTCCGGTCCAGCGCCAGCGAGCTGACGCAGCGGTTCGATCTGGTCATCGCCCGCCTGCGCGCGGCGTGAAGGGGTAATCATGCATCTTCGTATCTTCCCGGCCCTGACGGCCTGTGCCGTCATGCTGCCGCATTCCGCCTCTGCCGAGGACCTGCCGAACCCCATATCGGCGGCGGAGATCACCGTCACGGCGCAACGCCGGGAGGAAGCGATCCAGACCGTTCCCGTGGCGATCTCCGCCTTCGGCGAAGCCTTTCTCGACCGCACGCGGCTGGACGACGTCAAGGACATCGTCACCTTCACGCCCGGCTTTTCAGGCAATTCGGACGACAGCTATATCGACAGCATCGCCATCCGGGGCATCACCTCCAACGACTATGGCATTGGCGGCGATCCTTCGATCGGGATCTTCAAGGATGGCGTCTATCAGGGCAGGACAGGCGCCGCCGTGACCTCCCTGTTCGATGTCGCGCAGGCGGAGGCCTTGCGAGGGCCCCAGGGGTTCCTCTTCGGCCGCAATGCCATTTCCGGTGCGATCAGCATCGTGACCAACAAGCCGGATCCGGGGCGTATTTCCGGGCATCTCTATGTCGGGGTCGCCAGCTTCGACCGCAAGGATGCGGAAGGCGCCATCAACCTGCCGGTGGCGGAGGACTGGACGCTTCGCATTGCGGGCTATGCGACGGATTATGATGGCTGGATAGACAATGCCTTCACGGCCGGCCGCAATGATCGCCTGATGGCCGGCAACAAGCAGGCCGGGCGCGTCGCCCTGCGCTACAGGGCCGGCGATGCCGATGTCCTGCTGAGTGCCGAACATGAGCGTCGGCGGCTCGACGGCGCGCCTTATCGGGCGTCCAATGACGATCGTGAAGTTCTCGATTATCTCAGCGAAGTCTTGCAGCGGGATATTATTATCCGGGGGTCTCGCCGCGACGTGGATACCGATCTCCTCAGGCCGCGTGACGATGGCGACATCACCAGCCTGACCGCATCGATCGATCTCGATCTTGGATCGGCGCGCCTCAACAGCCTGACCGCCTTTCGCAAGTCCGATTTCCATTATCTGGAGGACTATGACGGAACGGCGCTGCAACTGGGCAATTACGACCAGCGCCAGCATGCCCGCTATGTCAGCCAGGACTTCCGGCTGATGTCCAGAGACGATCGGCGACTGACCTGGTCGGCGGGGATCTCGCTTTATTGGGAGGATGTCGCGGCGCGCTTCACCAACCAGGCTGCCGAGGATCTCGTCTGCACGGCGGGCTATGGCTATGCCGATTGCGGCGGGATGACCATGGACCTTTACGGCGCGCCCTACCGGCCGGCGCCGGGCGGCCTGCTGACCGACATCAACGACGTGCGGTCCGGCAACCGCGGATGGTCTGTTTTCCTGGATACCAACTTTCATTTCTCGAAAGCGCTGGAGGCTGGCATCGGCATTCGATATGCGCGCGACCGCAAGCATTTCAGCATCGATGTGCTGCCCAGCCAAAGCAGCCTCGGCAATGTCTGGACCTTCACCTATTTCACCGATGGTCCCGTTTCTTCCAGCAAGAGCTGGGGCGGACTGACGCCACGCGCCTATGTGCGATATGCGGTGGGGCCGGACATCAACCTCTACGCCAGCATCACCCGCGGCTACAAGGCAGGCGGATTCGGATCGTTCACGGTCGCCGCGCCTGTCCCGGTCGAGGCGTATCGGCTGGTGCCCGACGGAACGAAGCCCGACGCCTTCGCGCCGGAGACGATATGGAGCAAGGAGCTGGGGATAAATGGCCTGGCCCTCGCCAGGACGCTGAGCTTCGACATAACCGGCTTCCATTATCGCTATCGCAATCTTCAGACGGTTTATTTCGACACGGAAAGCCGAACCCAGCAGGTCGTGAATGTCGGCAGCGTGACCGGATATGGCGTGGAAAGCGCCCTCAATTGGAAGCCGAGCCGCTATTTCGACCTGTCGGGCCATGTGACCTGGACGCGAACCGAAAAGCAAGGCGACCGCGACTGTGGGCAAAAGGATTGCGGCGGCCTGCCCAACCCGATCTGGTCGAGCGCGGGCGTCGCGACCGGCCATTATCCGATCGGCCCGGCCGAGATCTATCTGCAAGGCGAGTGGATGCATGAGGGGCGTCGAAGGGAGAGTTTCGACTGGCGGGGCATCACCCGACGGGAAGCTTATACGCAG
This sequence comes from Sphingobium sp. SA916, assembly GCF_002894065.1. NCBI lineage: Bacteria > Pseudomonadati > Pseudomonadota > Alphaproteobacteria > Sphingomonadales > Sphingobiaceae > Sphingobium > Sphingobium sp. SA916. Next base: position 3,094 of record NZ_LXYF01000046.1, on the reverse strand, counting down.
ATCAATCTGAGGCTGGGCTATGACAGCGGCAGGGGAGTCGAAATCGTCGCCTATGTGCAGAACCTGTTTGATGCCTATTTCGTCAGAGGGGTGGAAAATGGCGGCGATCTTACACCCGCCAATAGCTGGGGCATCGCCCAGCCACGCAGCTTCGGCGTCGACCTTCGATTGCGGTTCCGGTGACGATCCGCGATTCCCACGGCGCACTTGCAGCGATTGCGCCTGCCCGATAGCGCTGCCGGCCGCGGATGCACTTGCCGACTTGATCCCTCACGTCATGGCAGAACGAATGTGCTTGTGACGCGCGGTCAGCGCTGCACGAGCTGTTCGGTCAGTCGGCGCAATCAGTCTCTTTGTTGTCATAACGTCTCCGAGCGTCGCATGCCGAACAAAAAATCTGTTTATTACAGATAGATAAGTCGATATTCTTGGATCAGGATGTCTTTTGCAGAGGCACATGGCTCCGACGCTTTATGTTGGCAAAAATGTTGGTTGAAACAGTCTTTCTCTGCCCGGTCCAACCCAAGCTCAGGGGTTGCACCAGTGTTAACAGATGAAATTATTCAGGCGTTGGGTTCTACCGTCCGCTTTGTGAAAAGGTCTGATGGCGGTGGCTTGTATATTTCAATCACACCTGGGGGTACCGCGCGATGGTATCTGACCTATCGTTATTTAGGAGAACAGAAAGCAATATCTGGCGGCAGGTATCCAGATGTGAGCCTAGAGGCTGTTATGAATCTGCGGCGAGCGCGGCAGCCTGTTTGATCATAATGCAGGCGAAAGCGACGACGTGGAGGCCGGCAAGGGTTTGGGCATAGCGCTCGTAGTCCTTGACGAGGCGTCGGAAGCGGGTTGCCCATGCGAAGGAACGCTCGACGACCCATCGCCGCGGCAGGAGGACGAAGCCGCGCTTGGCTTCGGGCAGTTTGACGACCTCCAGGCGGATGCCATGGGCGGCTGCGGCATCGCCGGCGCGCGCACCGGTAGCCCAGTTCGTCCAGGACGACGAGGTCCGAGTGGACGAGCCGGTTGGCGATCTGCCCGGCGCGCCCCTGGGCCTTTTCCTGTTCGAGGGCGTTGACCAACTCGACCGTGGAGAAGAAGCGGACGCGCTTGCGGTGATGCTCGATAGCCTGAACACCCAGCGCCGTGGCGACATGGGTTTTGCCGGTGCCCGGGCCGCCGACCAGCACCACATTGTCGGCGACATCGATAAAGTCGCATCGATGCAACTGGCGCACCAGCGCCTCATTCACCTCGCTGCTGGCAAAGTCGAAGCCCGCCAGATCCCGATAGGCCGGGAACCGCGCGACCTTGAGCTGATAGGCCACGGACCGGACCTCTCGTTCGGCCGTTTCGGCTTTCAGCAACTGGGAGAGGATCGGCACCGCCGCCTCGAAGGCAGGCGATCCCTGCTGCATCAGATCGGTCACAGCCTGATTCATGCCGGGCATTTTCAGGCCGCGCAGCATGACGACGAGGGCGCCGGTGGCGGGATCATGACGCATGACGGTTCTCCCGGCGCAGGGCATCGTAGCGTTCGACATTGGCCATCGGCTCGCTGACCAGCCTTAACGCCTGCGGCGCCGTCACCGGCGGCGTCGAGAGCGGTTTTCCATCGAGCAGCCGGTGCAGCAGGTTGAGGACATGGGTCTTGGTTGGAACACCGGCGTCCAGCGCCATGGCGACGGCGGTCAGAACGGCCTGTTCGTCATGGTGCAGGACCAGCGCGAGGATCTCGACCATCTCCCTGTCGCCGCCGGGGTTGCGCAGCAGATGTCGTTGCAACCGCTGGAAGGCCTCGGGCAGTTCGAGGAAGGGGGCGCCGTTGCGCAGAGCGCCGGGCTTTCGCTGGACCACCGCCAGATAGTGGCGCCAGTCATAGACGGTATGCCCCGGCCCATCATGGGATCGGTCGATGATGCGCTGATGCTCGCATATCACCTGTCCTTCGGCGACAACCAGGAAGCGATCAGGATAGACGCGCAGGCTGACGGGCCGATTGGCAAAGGACGCCGGCACGCTGTAGCGATTGCGCTCCAGATGGACGAGGCAGGTCGGCGAGACGCGCTTCCCATATTCCACAAAGCCGTCGAAGGGACGCCCCATCGGCATCAGACATTCCGCTTCATCGGCCCAGGCATCGGCAACGGAGCCGGGTTCGATCCCGTGGGGAATATCCTGCCACAGCGCCCTGCAGCGCTCTTCCAGCCACAGGTTCAGGGCATCGAGGCTTTCCGCCTGCGGCGTGGGTTGCCACAGACGATGCCGCGCATCCTGGACATTCTTCTCGACCTGACCCTTTTCCCAACCCGCTGCCGGGTTACAGAACTCGGCCTCGAACAGGTAATGGCTGACCATCGTCAGGAAGCGGGTGTTGACGTTCCGCTCCTTGCCGCGCCCGACCTTGTCGATAGCGGTGCGCATATTGTCGTAAATCCCACGGCGCGGAACGCCGCCCAGCACGCGGAACGCATGATTATGGGCATCGAACAGCATCTCGTGGGTCTGTAGGAGATAGGCCCGTACGAGGAAGGCCCGGCTGTGGCTGAGCTTGAAGTGGGCCACCTGCAATTTGGTGCGCACGCCGGCGATGATCGCCCAGTCCTCGCTCCAATCGAACTGGAATGCCTCCCCCGGTGCGAAGGACAGTGGCACGAATGTCCCGCGTCCGCTCATCTGTTGCTCACGACGATAATCATCGCGCCAGTCCCGCGCAAAGGCCGCGACACGATTATAGGAGCCGTCATAACCCAGGCTCACCAGATCGGCGTGCAGCTGCTTCATCGTCCGCTTCTGCTTGCGGGTACGACCCATCTCTCGCTTCAGCCAGGCCGACAGCTGTTCCGCGAATGGGTCCAGCTTGCTTGGGCGCTCGGGCACCTTGAACCGCGGCTCGATCGCGCCTGATCGCAGATATTTACGGATAGTATTGCGTGACAGCCCGGTACGCCGCGCAATCTCACGGATCGAGAGATGATCGCGGAAATGCCAGCGCCGGATAACGCTCAATAACGCCATGTCCAACACTCCATGACCCCTCGCTCGTCAAAGCCAGGGGTGAGTTCAACATGGGTCACTTCTCAGTGGAAAT
>NZ_LXYF01000045.1:0-56760 GCF_002894065.1 Sphingobium sp. SA916 | reverse complement strand
CCTCCCGCAGGCGGGAGGGGTTAGGGGTGGGTGCGAGCGCAGCGAGCTTCCAGCTTAGCCGTTGAAAATTCACGCTGATGTCGCGCCAGCCCACCCCCTAGCCCCCTCCCGCCTGCGGGAGGGGGAATGTCCGCAATCCACCCACTTTCGCCTCTTAGGGACAATTACGGATAGGTTGCGGCGCGCGGTGGCGGCATGGATCGGCGCATGGATATGCGATTTGATCTGGCGCAAAAGGGGCAGGACGATGGGGCCTTCGTCATGGCGGCGACGCCGCCGGCCAAGGGCTGCGGTGGGCAATATTGCGAACGGTGCGAGGTGCGCGATCAGGCGATCTGCGCCGATCTCGACGAAAAGCAGCGCGTGGCGCTGAACCGGATCGGGCGGCGGGTGTCGTTGCAGGCCGGGCAGACCGTGATGTGGGAAGGCGACAGTTCGACGCTGGTCGCCAATGTGATCGAGGGGACGCTGAAGCTGTCCACCTCCACCGGCGACGGGCGCGAGCAGATCGTCGGCGTCGTCTATGCATCGGATTTCATCGGCCGCCCCTTCGGCGCGCGCACGCCGCACAGCGTCACCGCGCTGACCGATGCGCGGCTGTGCCTTTATCCGCGGGGGGCGTTCGACGGCTTTGCGCGGGAGCATCCGGCGCTGGAGCACCGGCTGTTGCAGCGGACGCTGGACGATCTGGACCGGACGCGGGCGTGGATGCTGCTGTTGGGGCGGAAGAATGCGCGGGAGAAGGTCGCGACCCTGCTGCTCGACATGCACCGGCGGTTGCGGGCGGACGGGGCCGGGGTGATCGAACTGCCCTTGTCGCGGCAGCAGATCGCGGATGTGCTGGGGCTGACCATCGAGACGGTGTCGCGCCAGATCGGCGATCTGAAGCGGATGGGCGTGATCGCGCTCGCCGGGCGGCGCGGGGTGCGGATCGTGGATGCCGGGCGGCTGGAGGGGATGGCCGAGGGGGAGTGAGGGGTGGTTGGCCCCTTGCAGACGTTTTCTCCCCTCCCGTAAACGGGAGGGGCCGGGGGCGGGCCGCCGCGTTAGCGGCGTCTTCCCTCACCGATAGCGCAGAGGCTCGCTTCGCTCGCGCCCACCCCCTAGCCCCCTCCCGCCTGCGGGAGGGGGAATGTCCGCTTCCCACCCAAGCCGGGCTTTTAGAGCTAAAGGCGTCCCAGAACGCGTGCTGTTTCCACGAATTCCTCGACGCTGACGGTTTCCGCGCGGCGTTGCGGGTCTATGCCGACCGCCTCCAGCGCTTGCAGGGCGCCGGGCAGGCCCTTGAGGCTCTGGCGCAGCATCTTGCGGCGCTGGCCGAAGGCGGCGGCGGTGAGGCGTTCGAGATGCTTCAACTGCACGCCTTCGGGGGCGGGTCTGGGCGTGATGTGGACGACCGCCGACATGACCTTGGGCGGGGGCGTGAAGGCGCTGCGGTGGACCTTCATCGCAATGCGGGCGTCGCTGCGCCATTGGGACAGCACGGCGAGGCGGCCATAATGATCGCCATTGGGTTTCGCCACGATCCGCTCGGCAACCTCCATCTGGAACATGAGCGTCAGGCTCGACCACCAGGGGAGTGGAGACCAGTCGGTGGAAAGCCAGCCGATGAGGAGGGCGGTGCCCACATTATAGGGCAGGTTGGCGATGATATGCGCGCCTTCGCCTGCCTCGGCGCGGGCGTCGACCGCCATCGCGTCGCCGGAAATCACCCGGAACTGGCCCGGAAAGGCCTCCGACAGTTCGGAAAGCGCGGGCAGGCAGCGCCGGTCGCGCTCGACCGCCACCAGCCTTGCCCCGGCGCGCAGGATCGCGCGGGTCAGGCCGCCGGGACCGGGGCCGACCTCGAAGGCGGGCTGATCCTCCAGCGGGCCGGGGATGGCCGCGATCCGGTCCAGCAACTGTTCGTCCAGCAGGAAATTCTGGCCGAGCGCCTTGCTCGCCTGCAACCCGTGGGCGGCGATGACGTCGCGCAGCGGTGGGAGCTTGGGCGGCGGGAGCTTGGAGCGGGTATCTGCGGCCATGAGCCTCAGCAGCCGGGGGTCAGCCGGGCGCGTGTCGCTTCGGCGGCCATCCTGATCGCGGCCATCATCGCGCTGGGATTGGCGCTGTCCTTGCCCGCAATGCCGAAGGCGGTGCCATGGTCGGGCGAGGTGCGCACGATGGGAAGGCCAAGGGTGATGTTCACCCCCTCGTCGAAATTCAGCGTCTTGATGGGGATCAGAGCCTGATCGTGATACATGCAGAGCGCCGCGTCATAGGTTTCGCGGGCGCGGCTGTGGAACAGGGCGTCGGCGGCGAGCGGCCCCTGAATGTCGTAACCTTCCGCCTGGAGCGACTCCACGGCGGGGCGGATGACGTCGATCTCCTCCCGCCCCAGCGCCCCGCCCTCGCCCGCATGGGGATTGAGGCCCGCGACGACCAGACGGGGACGGCCGATGCCGAAATTGCGCTGGAGCCCCTTTGCCGTGGTGATGGCGCGGGCGCGGATCAGATCGACCGTAAGCACGGACGACACCTCTGCCAGGGGGATGTGGATGGTGATCGGCACGACCTTCAGTGACGGCCCCGCCAGCATCATCACGGCATTGTGGGGCGCGACGCCGCAGCGTTCCGCGATGAATTCGGTCTGTCCCGGATGGGTGAAGCCGACGCCGTAGAGCTGTTCCTTGCCCACCGGGGCGGTGACGATCCCGGCGGCCGAACCGCTGCGGGCGAGGCCGACCGCGACCTCCAGCGCCTGAAAGGCCGTGCGCGCGCCATCCATGCTGGGCGTGCCGGGCGTGATCTCGCCCGCCTCCGCCACCTGCAGGCATGGCAGGGCCTTGTCGAAGACCTCCACCGCTTCCTCCGGCGTGCTGACCGGTTCGACCGGCCCGAGCCAGACGGCGCGCAGGGACGCGGCGTCGCCCACGGCGAAAAAGGGCGACAGGCCCCGCGCCTCCCGCATGACCCAGCTTTTGGCGACGATTTCCGGCCCGATTCCCGCCGGATCACCGAGCGACACGGCGAATGGCGGCATATCCGCCGGATCAGTTATAGTCGATAACGGCATCGCGGCGGAGATCGCGCAGATAGATGCGGGCGCGCTTGTTGACCCGTTCTTCTTCCAACTGCGCCATGATCTGTTCGGCATTGGGCGCGGCGGCGGAGGAGGCTTCGTCACGGCCGCAGACGACCAGCACGCGCACGCCGTCGTTGATCGAGCCGAAGGGCGGCGTCGCCTCACCGACCTGGAGGTTCAGGAGGATGTCCTGCAATTGCGGGGGCAGGTCGCGCAGCTTCACATTGTCGTTGTCGACCACGTCGGCGCCGATCTTGCCGCCCAGTTCATTGGCCTGGCCGCAGCCCTTGATCGTCTTGACCTGCGCGGCGAACGCGGCCGCCCTGGTACTCGCCTGTTCCTTGGTCGTGCCGGCGGGGAAGCTGACGGAGAGCTGCTTGAGGCTGAGCAGCGCATCGCGCGGATCGGCGGTCAGCACCTTGCGCTTGTCCATGACATAGATGATCGAGACGCCGCCCGGCACGCCGATGGGACCGGCGATCTGGCCGACCTGCATTTCGGCCGCCGCCTGCGCCAGTTCGTCGGGCAGCTGGACGGGGCGGACCCAGCCCAGATCGCCGCCGACCGCCGCCGTGGAGGCTTCGGAAAATTGCCGCGCATAGGCGGCGAAGCTGCCGCCCTGCTTGATCTGTTCGATGATGTTGCGGGCGTTCGCGATGATCTGCTGCTGGTTTTCCGGCGTGGCCGACAGGTAGATCTCGCCGATGCGGAACTCGTCGCTGCCCTTGGCCGCGTTCATGCGGTCGACCACCGACTTCACCTCGTCCTCCGACACGTTGACGAAGGGCTGGATGTTGCGGCGGAGCAGGCGGCTCCAGGCCAGCTCGCCCTCGATCTGGCGCCTTATGCTGGCGGCGGAGCTGCCCTGCTGGCGCAGATATTGGTCGAACTGGGCGGGGGACTGGCGGAAATTGGCCGCGACCCGCTCATAGCTCTGGTCGATCTCGGCCTTGTCCACCTTGATGTCGTTGGCGGCGGCTTCCTGGATCTGGAGCGTCTCGTCGATCAGGTTGCGCAGCACCTGGACGCGCAGCCTTTCCTTTTCCTCGTCCGACACCTTGCCGCCATTGGCCGTGATGATGAGGGCCAGGCGCTGGTCGACGTCCGTGCCGGTGATGATCCGGCCATTGACGATGGCCGTCGCCTTGCGGACATTGGGGTCGCTCTTGCCGAAGACGGTCACATCCCTGGGCAGGTTGAGCTGTTGCGTGGCGACATTGTCATCGTCGGCGACCGTCTGGGCCAGGCTTCCGCTGACGCCGGTAGCCAGCAGCGCCGAGGACAGAAGCACGGTCCGCAGGCCCCTGTAGGCCGTGCTGCCAATGCGGGAAAACGGGGAAACGACAGGCTGCATCGTCGACAAAACTCTCCAATCGGTTCGGCACGAGATGCGCCGATCCGCCTTAACCGACCCTGAGCAGGAAGCGGGAAGGCTGATCCTTATATGCCAATATTGCGAAAAGCCAGCCGAAGCTGGAAGCTGTTGCCCTTTCGTGCGTCGCCCAGCACCTGATAGTCGCGCCGCCAGGTGAGGCCGAGCGTCAGGCAATCGTCTTCATAGGCTATCCCCAGACGATGGCGCACGGGTTCATAGCCGTCCGCGACGGACAGCGGATCTTCCTTCGTGTCGGTCAGGTCGATGACGGTCGAGCCGAAGACCGACCAGAAGCGCGCGAACTGGACGCGACCGCCCAGCCGCAGTTCCTCGCGGTCCTGCAAATCCTCCAGATTGAGGTTCGCGTCGCGGTTGAGGCGCAGATAACCGACCGTCGCATAGGTCTTGCGGCTGCCGATGGTGGCGTCGATCTCGTTGCGGCGGACGGACAGATTGTCCTTGTCCAGCCGGAAGCGGTGGGTGAAGCTGATGAAATCCTTGTAGCGGACGGTGGTGCGCCCGACGACGTCGGACAGGCGGTCCGACAGGCCGGTTCCTTCCGGCAGGATGCTCTCTCGCTTGTCGAGGCGGTAGCTTTGCCCCACCACGCTTTCCAGCGAGAAGTCCGGAAGCGACAGGCTATATTCCATGCCATAGGTGACGCGGGTCGAATCCTCGAACCGGTCATATCCGGAAAAGCGGTTGAGCGCGAAGAGGTTGCTGTCCTCCAGATCGATGGCGCGGGCGTCCTCATTGGGGACGGAGAGATTGGCGATCTTGGGCGCGGCGACGATCTGCACGCGCGGGGCGATACGCTGCACGCCGCCGAACGCCTCGCCCATGAAGGGCCAGCGCATGTCGATGGCCGCCGCCGCGATGCCGCGCGCCTTCCAGCCCGGATCGCCGGCATAGCTGACGATGCTGTTCATCAGATTGTCGCTGCTGTGATAGACGTCGCCGCGCAAATAGGTGGTGAAGGTCAGTTCCTGACCCATCGGCGTCAGCTTGCGCAGGTTCCATTCGAAGGCGGCAAAGGCGCGCTGCGTGTCCTGGCCATGGGTGCGGGTGATGGCCAGGCTGTTCGCCTGGAACTGCGCCACGCCGCCCAGCAGCGGGTCCTTCATCCGCAGGCGATAGTCGATGACGGGCAGCGCGATCGGCATCTGCCCCTGCGAATCGCCGGTGCGCAGCGTCTGCACCGCCCAGCCGGCGATGGAGAAATAGCTGTTCTCCCCGATTCGCTGGGCGTTGAGCGTAGAACGCAGCCGGTCGTCCCGGCTGATGTCGTAGCGGCGCAGGAAGGTGCGGTCGGTCGCGGCGCGGATCGACCCGCCGATGCTCCATTCCGGCGTCAGTTGCAGCGCGCCGCTGGCGTCGAGATAGCCGCGGAAATCCCTTTCCGATCCCGCCGGGGTGGTGGAAGAGGCATTGCCGGTGGCGACGCGGCTGCCATAGGTCGCATAGCCGGTGATCTGGTAGGCGCCCCGGTCCCATAAGTGGCGGTAGTTGGTCTCCAGCATCGGCAGCGTGTCGGTATAGACATGCGGCGTGACGGTGAGGTCGCGATTGGGCGCCAGCTTCAGATAATAAGGCAGCGCGACCTCGAACCCGTTGGTGCGGTCGTAGCGAAGATTGGGCACCAGCAGGCCGCTGCCGCCATTGTCGCCCACCGGATGGGAGAAGCCGGGCAGCGGGATCAGCGGCAGGCCGAACAGTTCCACGCTGGCATTGGTATATTTGACGCGGGCCTTGACCGGATCATAGACGACCCTGACCGCCTTGATCTGCCAGGTGGGCTCCTTGGGGCAGCCTTCATGATCCTCGACCACACAGCCGGTATAGGCGGCCTTGCGCAGCGTATAGACCCCGTTCACCCGCTGGCCGCTGGCGGCGGCCAGCCGCCCGCCCGATTGCAGCACCAGCAGCATGTTCTGGACCATGCCGTCCTGCAGGGAATCGGTGACGTCGAACCGGTCGCCATAGGCGATATTGCCTTCCGGATCGGTGACGGAGACATTGCCGTTCGCCTCCACCTTCCCCGTGGTGCGGTTCCAGACGACCTTGTCGGCGCGCAGCCGGTTGCCCTCCCGCAGCAACTGCACATTGCCGCTGGCGGTCACGACCTCGCTGTTGCTGTCATATTCCAGCGCATCGGCGGCGAAGCCGATCTGTTCGTCGCTTTCGGGCACGGGGGCGTCGGGCGCGCTGATCGTCGCCTGCGGTTCCTGGAGTTGCTGGGCCGTGGCATGCGGGACGGCGACCAGGCACGGAAAGGCGGCGCCGGCGGCCAGGAGAGGTTTCAAACGCAAGGGGAAAGGGCTGTTCTGCAAAAGGATGGGGCCTCTTTGACGGGGCGCTTTGTTTCCCGCCTATCGCACTGCTTTGTCTGCGCTGCAATCGTCTCCGCCAAGAGTTTTGCGGGAAAATCAGTCGAACGGCTTTGCCAGACAGGGTAAGCCGCACTATCTGGCCATAGAGATACAAGCCTTGCAGGAAATAAAGGACCCTAGATGGAAATCGCGTTCAGCCCCGTCCGTCCCGAAGCCGATACGCTGGTCTTCGCCGTGCCGAAGGGCGGTTTCGACGCCTTGCCCCTGAGCGCCGCGCCCGTGTTGGCGGCGGGCGCCGCCGCGGCGCGCTTCACGGGCGAAGCGGGGTCGAGCTTCGAGAGCTTCGTGGAGGAAGGCGGCAGGGTGCTGCGCGTGGTGTTGGTCGGCACCGGCGCGGGCAGCGATGCGGATTATGAGCGCGCGGGCAGCGCGCTGACGGCGCGCCTGTCGACCAGCGGCGCGACCCATGCGGCGGTCGAATTCTTCGGCGGCGCGAGTGGGGACAAGGCGGCGGCGCTGGCCTTCGGCGCGTCGCTGCGCGGCTGGCGGATCGACACCTATCGCACGCGGCAGGCGGAAAAGGCCAAGCCGACGCTCAAGCAGATCACGCTGGTTTCGAGCGACGCCGGGGCGGCCTGGGAAAGCCGGTCCGCGGTCGCGGCGGGCGTGGCCTTCACCCGCGAGCTGGTGTCGGAACCGGCGAACATCCTCTACCCCGAAAGCTTCGTCGAGCGCTGCAGGCATCTGGAGGAGCTGGGCGTCAAGATCACCGTGCTGGACAAGACGGCGATGGCGGATCTGGGCATGGGCGCACTGCTGGGCGTGGCGCAGGGTTCGGTGCGCGAGCCGCGCCTGCTGGCCATGGAATGGGACGGCACGGGTGGCGCGACCGAAAAGCCGCTGGTCTTCGTCGGCAAGGGCGTGACCTTCGACACGGGCGGCATTTCCTTGAAGCCCGGGCCGGGCATGGAAGACATGAAATGGGACATGGGCGGCGCGGGCGCGGTCGCGGGCGCGATCAAGGCGCTGGCCGGGCGCAAGGCGAAGGTGCGCGTCGTCGGCATTTGCGGGCTGGTCGAGAATATGCCCGACGGCAATGCGCAGCGGCCGGGCGACATCGTCACCTCCATGTCCGGGCAGACGATCGAGGTGCTGAACACCGATGCCGAAGGGCGTCTGGTGCTGTGCGACGTCATTACCTGGGCGCAGAAGACCTATGCGCCGGAGGTGATCATCGATCTCGCTACGCTGACCGGGGCGATGATCATCTCGCTCGGCAACGAATATGCGGGCATCTTCTCCAATGACGATGGGCTGGCCGACGATCTGATCGCGGCGGGCAAGGCGGCGGGCGACCAGTTGTGGCGCTTCCCGCTGGGCGACGCCTACAACAAGCTGATCGACAGCCCGATTGCCGACATGAAGAATATCGGGCCGCGCTATGGCGGGTCGATCACGGCGGCGCAGTTCATCAAGCGCTTCGTCGATGAGGGCGTGAAATGGGCGCATCTCGACATTGCGGGCATGGTCTGGGCCGACAAGCCCGGCGCGACATGGGACAAGGGCGCGACCGGCTATGGCGTGCGGCTGCTCGACCGCTATGTCGCGGACAAGTTCGAGAGCTGATCTTTCTTCCCGTTCGGTTTGATTTGGTCCGGACCGAGGGCAAGCATTGTCTGGCTAAAACCCCGCCCCGTTCGGGCTGAGCCTGTCGAAGCCGTTGGCCTCGCCGACCTTCGGTTCGACAAGCCTGGGGCGAACGGTTAGAGCGTGAAGAATGCAAGTCGATTTCTACCAGCTCAGCCGCGATCCGGTGGAACAGGTGCTGCCTGCCATAGCGGGCCGTATCCTGGACATGGGCGAGCGACTGCTGGTGGTGGCGGGGGAGCCTGAACGGCTGGAGCGAATCTCCGCCGGGCTGTGGGCGGGGCCGCCGGAAAGCTTCCTGGCGCATGGCCGGGCGGGCCAGGGCGGCGAATCGGTGCAGCCGGTGCTGCTGGCGCAGGATTGCCCAAGCGTCGATCTGGCCGCCAATGGGGCACGGCATGTCGCATTGGCCGATGGTCTCTGGCGCGAGGAGGCGCTGGGTTTCGAGCGGGCCTTTTACTTCTTCGACGCGGAAACCGTCGAAGGCGCGCGGGCAAGCTGGCGCGATCTCGCCAAACGGGATGGCGTGACGCCACGATTCTGGCGGCAGGAAGGCCGCAAATGGGTGCAAGGTCCATAAGCATGGACCAAAGATCAGCCCTCTTGCGATAGGCTGCGGCCCGGTCTAAAGGGCGCGCCAACTTATCCCAACAATTCGGAGCTTTTGAGCCTTATGGCCGTGACCCGCACCTTTTCGATCATCAAGCCCGACGCGACCCGTCGCAACCTGACGGGCGCCGTGACCAAGAAGCTGGAGGAAGCGGGCCTGCGCGTCGTCGCTTCCAAACGCATCCGCATGAGCCGCGAGCAGGCCGAGGGCTTCTACGCCGTGCACAAGGAACGCCCCTTCTTCGCCGATCTGGTCGCGTTCATGATCTCCGGCCCGGTGGTCGTGCAGGTCCTGGAGGGCGAGGACGCCGTGAAGCGCAACCGCGACATCATGGGCGCCACCAACCCCGCCAATGCCGATGAGGGCACCATCCGCAAGGAATATGCCGAATCGATCGAAGCCAATTCGGTCCATGGTTCCGACAGCGAGGAAAATGCCGCGATCGAGATCGCCTATTTCTTCAAGCCGGACGAAATCGTCGGCTGATCCGGCATAGTCGGATTGGAAACGGGCCGGGGGCGACAAGCCTGCCGGCCCTTTTCTTTTGGAATCTTGGGTGGGAAACGGATTTTAAGCCAGACCCCCTTCAAATGATCCAACCCGCCAAACCCGGAACCGGAATGACTTCAACCCAGGATCACCCGTAACCCGATCGCCACAGGCCGACCAAAAAGCATCCTATTTTCGACCGAAACATGATTTCGGCCTGTCCTGTTCCGCATCCACGGGCCTATCCCGCTTCCTTCCCTGAAACATGCGGTAAACCACACGCGCCCGCCCACGCGCGCAGGCACGCGCGCGCATATGGTGTGAACTTCGGTGTAAAAGGTTCGATAACAGTCCCGCGGAAACGGGTCAGGGCGTCTCGGTTTCCGCCGCCTTGGGCGCGGGCACCTTGTCCTTCGCGCTCAGCACCGTCGCGGGCGGCCCCTTCTCTATCGCCGCCGCCAGTTGTCCGACCGCCGCGCAGTTCACCTTGCACAGCCCCTGCGCCTGGGCGAGATTTTCCTTCGCCTTGGCGATGGCGCCCTTCTCGACCATCGCCTCGCCCTGACCGACCAGGGCGGCGACGTCATTGGGCTCCAGCAACAGCGCCTCGCGATACAGCCGGATCGCCTTGCCCTGCAATCCCTGGGCCCGCGCGACTTCGGCCAGCTCGATATAGGCCATGCGGTTGCGGGGATCGACCGCCAACGCGCTTTCCAGCGCGTCGGTGGCGCCCTGATAATTGCCCGCCTTGCGCGCTGCTTCGCCCGCCTTCTGCCACTCGATGGACAGCGGCGAAATCTGCGAATCCGGGCGCTGCGTCAGCCCGACGCTGGAAACGGTGGTCAACAGGACGGCCAGGGCGATCGAAGCGGGGGTAAAACGCATGCACAACTCCAGCCATGTTTCAGGCGCTGATTCCGTCCAAGTCTCGCGATTTTGCGGGCGCTTGTCCATCGACTCTTTCACGCCGTCCGTCGCAGCCGCGCGAAATAGAAACCGTCCGTCCCGTCATGCGCCGGCGTCAGCAGCAGCCCGTCGCCATGGGCACGGCCCGTCGGCACATCGACCGGTTCGGCCATCCATCCCGCATGCCGTGCCAGAAATGCCCGCACCTGATCCCGCCCCTCCCGGTCCGTCAGCGCGCAGGTAGCATAGACCAGCAGGCCGCCCGGTGCCAGCAAAGGCGCAGCGAAATCCAGGATTCGCGCCTGCTCCGCCACCAGCCGGTCGAGCCGCGCGGGGGTCAGCCGCCAGCGCGCCTCCGGATTGCGGCGCCAGGTGCCGGTGCCCGAACAGGGCGCGTCGACCAGCACCACGTCGGCGCGGCCATGCAGGCTTTGCAGCGCGCCCGCCTCATGCCCCTGATCCAGCAGCAGCGTCTCGATGAAGGTCGCCCCGGCCCGCTCCGCCCGTGGGTCGAGCCGCGACAGCCGCGACCGGATGGTGTCGGCGGCGATCAGCGTGCCCTTGCCCGCCATGGCGCTCGCCAGCGCCAGCGTCTTGCCCCCCGCCCCGGCGCAGAGATCGATCACGGTCATGCCCGGCTGCGCCCCGCAGGCGGCGGAGATCCATTGGCTGCCGGCATCCTGCACCTCGACCTGCCCCCATTTCCAGGGATCGCTCTGCTCGACCGGCGCGCCTTCGGGCAGGCGCAAGGCCTCGGGCAGGCCGGACAGACGCACCGCATCGGGATAGAAGGACGCCACCCTGTCCGGGCCGGCCTTCAGCCGGTTGATGCGCAGGTCGACCGGCGCCCGGCCCAACAGGGCCTCGCGCTCCACGGGCGCGGCCAGCAGAGGGTCGATCCAGCCGGGCACGACGCCTGCCGCCGCTCCCGCCTCGTCCGCGGAAATCGGCGCCGGTCCATGGGCCGATCCATTGAACAGTTCCGCCAGTTCCGGCCGCTCGCGGGCCAGCCCGACCATCGCGGCGCGCCCGCTTTCGGGACGCTCGGCCGCGCGGCGCACGGCGTCATAGACATGGTCGCGCACCGCCCGCCGGTCCCGCGATCCGGCATAGCGCCGATCCTTGAAATAGCGGGCAATCAGCGTATCCGCCGCCGGCCCGCCGTCACGCGCCGACGATATGATGGCGTCGAGCAACTCAATCGCGGCCTGAACGCGTGCGGACGGGGTCATGCGCTACTCCCCCATCACGGGAAAGGAAGAGAATGGAAAAAGGGCCTTACCGCGTCGGATAATTGGGTGCTTCCCGCGTGATCGTCACGTCGTGGACATGGCTTTCCGACAGGCCGGCATTGGTGATCTGGACGAAGCGCGCCCGTTCCTGAAGGTCCTTGATCGTGGCGCTGCCGGTATAGCCCATGGCCGCCTTCACGCCACCGACAAGCTGGTGGATGACGTCCTTCGCCGGCCCCTTGAACGGCACCTGGCCTTCGATCCCCTCGGGCACCAGCTTCATCTGGTCCTTGATGTCCGCCTGGAAATAGCGGTCGGCGGAACCCCGCGCCATGGCGCCGACGCTGCCCATGCCGCGATAGCTCTTATAGGCGCGGCCCTGATAGAGGAAGGTCTCGCCCGGAGCTTCCGTCGTACCGGCGAGCAGGGAGCCCACCATGACGCAGCCCGCGCCCGCCGCCAGCGCCTTCGCCACGTCGCCGGAGGTGCGCAGGCCGCCATCCGCGATCACCGGCACGCCCTGCTTCGCGGCTTCCTCGGCCGAATCCATGACGGCGGTCAGCTGCGGCACGCCCACGCCCGCGACGACGCGGGTGGTGCAGATGGAACCCGGCCCGATCCCGACCTTCACGCAGTCCGCGCCCGCGCCGATCAGCGCCTTGGTCGCTTCGGCGGTGGCGACATTGCCGGCGACCACCTGGACATGGTTGGACAGCTTCTTCACCGCCTCGACCGCGACGGCGACCTGGCGGCTGTGGCCATGGGCCGTGTCGATGACGATCAGGTCGCATTCCGCGTCGATCAGCGCCTTGCTGCGTTCCAGCCCCTTGTCGCCGACGGTCGACGCCGCCGCCACGCGCAGGCGGCCCGAAGCGTCCTTGGTCGCCTGCGGATAGGTGACGGCCTTTTCGATGTCCTTGACGGTGATCAGTCCGACGCAATGATAATTATCGTCCACCACCAGCAGCTTTTCGATGCGGCGCTGATGCAGCAGGCGCATCGCTTCGTCCTGGCCCACCCCGGTCTTCACCGTCGCCAGATTGTCGCGGGTCATGAGTTCGCTGACCGGCTGAGCGGGGTTCTCCGCAAAGCGCACGTCGCGATTGGTGAGGATGCCGACCAGCTTGCCCGACGCCTCGACCACCGGAATGCCGCTGATCTTGTGGCGGGTCATCAGCATCTGCGCATCGGCCAGCGTCGCATTGGGCGTGATGGTGATCGGATTGACCACCATGCCGCTTTCGAAGCGCTTGACCGCGCGTACCGCGTCGGCCTGTTCCTCGACCGACAGGTTGCGGTGCAACACGCCAAGGCCGCCCAGCTGGGCCATGACGATCGCCATGTCCGCCTCCGTCACCGTGTCCATGGCGGAGGAGAGGATCGGGATGTTGAGCTTGATTGCGCGGGTCACATGGGTGCTGGTGTCCGCCTGGCTGGGCAGCACATCGGATTCGGCGGGCTGCAAAAGCACGTCGTCAAAGGTGAGGCCAAGGCGGATGTCCATGTGAAGCCACTTTCTGCTGCGCGTTTCATGCGGGGGCCTGGCATGATCGCTGGGGGATTCGTGGCGGCCCATGTAACCATTAACCGGCAAAACAGCCAGACCCCCGAAAGCATTTTATTGCGGAGGCGAGAAAATCCCTGCGCGGCGCGCAACGGGGTGGAAGGTGAAGGTTCGAGAGAAGCAGGCGATTCCCGTCGCCGCCCCGGATTGGCGGGCGTCCGGCGTCTCGACGCCGGCGCGTTTCGCTCCATCGTCCGCTGCGCGGAGGGAGGATTGGGGCCAGGCCCGCTAAAGGTCCAGACGCCTCAATCCCCCAGGATCACGTCCACGCCCGCACGTGCATGGATGCTGGTGCCGTCATAGATCGGCAGGACGTTCGCCTTCACATCGACGATCATCTCCAATTCGGTGCACGCCAGGATCGCCGCCTGCACATTCTCCTTGGCGATGTCGGTGAGTTCGGACTTCATATAGCGTTCCGACTCGCGGCTGACCTTGCCGATGGTCAGTTCGTCATAGACGATCCGGTCGATCCGCTCGGCCAGTTCCATGTCCGGGGGCAGCAGCGATATGCCGTGCGCCACCAGCCGCTGGCGATAGAATTTCTCCGTCATCACATTGCGGGTGCCGATCAGCGCGGCCTTTTCGATGCCGTCGGCCTGCATCTTGCGCCCTACGGCTTCGGCGATGTTGACGATCGGAATGTCGACGCCCGCCTGCACATCGTCATAGACGCGGTGCATGGAATTGGCGCAGATCAGCAAGGCCGCCGCCCCGCCCTGCTCCAGCCGCCTGGCGGACGCGGTCAGCACATCGGCCGCATGGGCCCATTCCTCTTCGGTGATGGAACGGCCTATGTCCGCGAAATCGAGGCTTTCGATCAGCAGCGGAGCGCTATGCTGGCCGCCCCGGGCGCGATACACCGCCTGGTTGATGATCTGATAATAGCGCGCCGTCGACGTCCAGCTGAGACCGCCTATCAGGCCGAGCTTCTTCATGAATCCGCTTATCCCCATGCGCCGACAAAGCCGGACAGGCTTGTCCCTCGCCCAAATCGTTAGGGACGGCGTCCCGCATCGGCAAGCCCCTTCCTGCCCGCACCGCCGCAAAGGCGCGCGCCGAACAGGCTGCCCGCCGCGCCCGCCAGCCCTCCCGCGACGGCCATCGGCATATTTTCCATCAGGAAAGCGGACGCCGCCAGCGACCAGCCGGCAAAGCCGCCCACCAGCGCCAGCGCAGGTCCGGTTCCCCACGACAAGGCCCATTTCACAACCATCCAGCCCGCAAGCCATGCGGCTCCGACGCAGGCAAGAAGCCTGCCCAGGTCCGGAGTCGCGATGAAGGCCGCGACCAGCCCGCCGGTCGCCGGCAGCATGGCAGCGGCCACAAGCGGATGCCACCGCCCCGCCGCCCCGCGCCACAGGACCGCCGCCGCCCCCGCGCAGGCCATGGCTCCGCAGGCGACGGCTGCGCCGATCGCAGCGGCGCCCTCGATACGCAGCCGGTCCGTCGCATCGTCCAGCAGGCCGAAGGCATGCGGATCGCGCAAGGCCGCTCCGCCGATGAAGACGGCCGCCAGGCCGGCCTGTCCGATGAGACCGCTCATCAGCGATGGAAGCGCGGATCGCGGCATGCCGCGCCCCAATGCCAGCCCGATCGCGCTTCCCGCGATCAGCGCCGCGCAGATTTGCGGCAGGGCCATGACATCATGGCTGTAGAGGGTCACGGCGCCCGCAACCATCATCGCGGCGCCCGCCAGATGCGCGCCCCGCCGCAACCCGCCGCCAAGCGGGGCCAGCAGAGCCGCCGCGAACAATAAGGCGGCCAGCGACCAGCCGGCGAGGATCGTCGCGTTCACGCCTTCCATCATGGCCGCGGCGGCATGCCGATCCGCCGCGCCGCCACCAAACCGCCGCAAAACCCGGCGCTGCCCGCCACTGTCGCCAGCAGGCCCAATGTCCGGGCGATACTGCTGCCCGCCTCCGCCGCCACGATCAGCGCGCCGACCAGAATGGCGGATGACAGCATCTGAAGAACGGAAACGAGCGCCCAGCCCTCGTCCGGCCGCGCCCGCCATGCAACGAGCGCCCCGACGATGCAGGCCGCCAAAAAGCAGGGGAGAAGGAACGGCGTCATCTGCTCCCCCTTCAGCGATCAAGCCTGGCTTAGCTGGCGATCAGCAGCACGACCAGAGCGGCGACGACGGCGCTGGCGATGGTTCCCCATTTGATGAGGGCCACGAACCCTTCATAGGTCTGGGTTGCGCTGTTCATATTCCCGTCCGAAGCCATGCACTGTCCCTCTCTGTCCGTTTCGCGGCATCCTCTTATCGCCAAGCCCTCTCCCCCTCAAGCCGTCAGCGGACAAGAAAATTTTTCCGGTTAAGCCGGTCTTTACCCCTCTTCCCTACCTTCGGCACCAGTTCGCTTATGAGGGGTAAGGATGGCGCGCGACGGCGTTCCGATGCTGATGTTGATCGACGACGAGCCGGCGCAGCGCAGGCTGGTGTCGGCTCTCGCCGCCCGTGCGGGATGGCGCACCATCTTCGCCAATGACGGCGACACCGCGATTGCGATGCTGGGCACGCAGGACGGCATGCGGCTCGACGCCGTGCTGCTCGACCAGTGGAGCCCGAGCTATGAGCCGACCGGCCTGATCCGCGAACTGCGTGCCCGCCGGCCGGCCCTGCCCATATTGATCCTCACCGCGCATAACAATGTCGCCGTCGCGGTGGAGGCGATGCGGGCCGGCGCCACCGACTATCTCGCCAAGCCGATCGCGCCTGAGCGGCTGCTCGCCGCGCTCAACGCCACGCTGAACGGCGAACATGGCAAGGGCGAGTTGCGCCCGCTGACCGAAAAGATCCCTGCCGCCCTGTCCTTCGAGGATGTGGTCGGCGCCGCGCCGCAGTTCCGCGCCGCGCTCGCCATCGCGGCCAAGGCGGCCCGCGCCCGCGTCCCTGTGCTGATCGAGGGCGAAAGCGGCGTCGGCAAGGATGTGATCGCCCGCGCGATCCACGCCGCTTCCCCCCGCCACAAGCAGGCGATGATCACCGTCAATTGCGGCGCGATCCCGGCCAATCTGGTGGAATCCGACCTGTTCGGCCATGAACGCGGCGCCTTCACCGGCGCCTTCGACCGGCAGGTCGGCAAATTCGTCGCCGCCGACATGGGCACGATCTTCCTCGACGAAGTGAGCGAAATGCCGCTGGACGCGCAGGTGAAGCTGCTGCGCGTGCTTCAGGACGGCGAAGTCCAGCCCATAGGCGCGCGCCGCCCGATCCATGTCGATGTCCGCGTCATCGCCGCCACCAACAAGCGGCTGCACGACGAGATCGAGGCGGGGCGCTTCCGCGAAGACCTATATTACCGCCTCAACGTCGTGCAGCTCACCATTCCGCCGCTGCGCGAACGTCTGGGCGATGTGCCGGCGCTGTGCCGCCATCTGCTCGCCCGCATCGCGACCCAGCCGGGATTGCGCGGCCTTGGCCTTACCGACGACGCGCTGGCGCTGCTGATGCAGCATGACTGGCCGGGCAATGTGCGCCAGCTTCAGAACGCCCTGTTCCGCGCCGCGGTGCTGTGCGAGGGCGATGCTCTTACGCCCCAGGATTTTCCACAGATCGCCGCCCATATTCGCGGGCGCGGCCATGGCGAGTCCCGTGGCCGGCTCCATGCCGTGCCGCAGCCGCATCGAGAGGCCGCCGGCATCACCCTGTTCGAAGGCGACGGCCATGTCCGCCAACTGGCGGAGATCGAAGCGGACGTCATCCGCCTGGCCATCGGCCATTATCGCGGGCGCATGACCGAAGTGGCCCGGCGGCTGGGCATCGGCCGCTCGACCCTCTACCGCAAGCTCGCCGAACTGGGCATCGACAGCGCTGCCTGATCGGACCGGCTGCCGCGGGCGGACGCCCCGCACTGCCGTCGTCCCATCGCGCCACACGCGGTTGCGGCGTTGAAATGTCGCGGCGGCTATGCTTTGGGGGAGCGATGAAAAGCGCCATCCTCGCCGCCGCCATGCCCCTCCTCCTGCTGGTCGCCTGCGGCCGCGCGGAACCGGTGGAGGACCTCCCAAGCCAGGACGAACTCGCCGCCGCCGCCAATGCCGCCGCGGCCAGGGCGATGGCCGAAGCGAAGGCCGACACGCCCGCATCCCGCAACTATGTCAATGTCGAGCGCGGCTTTTCCATCACCTTCCCCGAAGGCTGGCAGAAGGACGCGGCCTCCAGCAATGCGGACGGCGTGGTCTATCAGGACCCTGGCGCGGGCGCGGACGTCCGCATCTTCTGGCAGAAGAAGGAGGGCGACCAGACGCTGCAACAGATCGTCGAGACGGTGAGCGAAGGCTCCGAAGGGGTGAGCGGCGACTATATCGGCGATAATGAATATCGCGGCACCGCCAATGACGGCGAGGGCAACAATGTCGCGCTGCGGCTGATGAAACAGCCGGACGGCTCCATCGTCACGGCCAGCTTCGTCTATCCTGAAATGCTGAGCGAGCAATATCAGGCGATGGCGGAAAAGACGCTCGACAGCCTCCGCATCTTCGCGCCCAAGGCGCAGACGCCGGAGGGCGGCGCGGTTCCCGTGGCGGCGGAGAATGCCGGCACGCGCTGAAGCGGCGGGTCATGAAGGGATCATGGGCGAGAGGGGAAATGTCCCCTGATCGACCAGGAACACCCCCAGCGCAAACTCACTCGCCAATCGGGACGAAGGCGCCCTTTTCCCGATCCTTCACCACCCTGTCGGCCCGGAAAACCGATCCGCTCATCGTGATGTAAACGCCCGGCGCGGCCAGCTGCACCGTAGCAAAGGCCATGCCGAGGTTGAAGCTGGCGTCGCTTTCCCCGAAACGCGCCGGGGCGAGCGCGCCCGCCAGCACGACCGTCTTGCCGGCGATGGCGGAAAGCAGCTTCGCCGTCTCCGTCATCGTGTCGGTGCCGTGGGTGATGACGATATGGCTTTCAGACGCGGCGGCCACACGGTCGCGGATCAGGGCGCGGTCGGCATCGTCCAGTTCCAGGCTGTCCTTGCGCACCACTTCCTCGATGCGGAAGGGCCGCTTGACGCGGGCGATGTCCAGCAGCTTCGCCACCACCGTTTCGCCTACCTGATAATCCGACAGCGCATCGAAATAGATCTTGTCGATCGTTCCCCCGGTGGTGAGGACAAGGATGGACGTTTCGGGGGACAGCATCGCAGGACTCCAAAGGAGGGAAATGTCGTTTCTCTAAGGGATTTTCGGGAAGAGGTGAACCGCCCAGGCCCTATTCGCCCCGGGCCATCGCCTCGCCCCGGTTGCGCGCGGCGACCAGCGTATCGGTGAGCAGCTTCAGCAACCGGTCGTCGGCATCGAGCACGTTCAGACCCTGCCGCGTCATGCCGCCGGGGCTGGCCACGCGATCCGCCAGCACGGCCGGGCTTTCGCTCGCCATGGCAGCCATGCTGGCAGAGCCGCGCACGGTGGCGAGCGCCATGCGCCCGGCCTGGTCGGCGGAGAGGCCGATCGCCTCGCCCGCCCGCGCAAGGGCATCGACGAAGCGGAACAGAAAGGCGGGTCCGCAGCCGGACAGCGCGGTGACTTCGTTGAACTGGCCTTCATCCGCAATCCATTCGGCTAGGCCTAGCGGGGCGATGAACGCCTCCACCGCCTTGCGCGACGCCGCCGGGAATGCGGCATCCGCATGGAGCGCGGTGACACCCTCCCCTATGCCCACCGGCAGGTTGGGCATGGCGCGGACGATTTCCGCCGCCGCGGGGAAGACGGCGCGCAGATCGGCCAGCCGCGTTCCCGCAAGGATCGAAACGATCCGCATATCGGCGCTGCAAAGCGGCGCAAGCAGGCCCGCGACATCGCCAAGCTGATAGGGCTTCATGCCCAGCAGGATGGTGGTGCCGGCGGGCAGGGAGGCGGGATAGTCGGTGACGACCCTCACCCCTTCCGCCACCGCCTTGCCGCTGGGACGCAACACGACCACCCGCGCCGGATCGAGACCGCAGGCGAGCCAGCGCCGCAGCATCTGCCCCGCCATATTGCCGCAGCCGACAAGGAAAAGATGGTCGGGCCAGATGTCGGTCATGGGAAAGGGTCTCAGGCTTCGCCGCGCGTTTCGATGAGACTGGCGGAAATCGCCTCCGTCGGGGTCTTGCCGCCCCAGAGGACGAACTGGAACACCGGATAGAAGCGCTCGCATTCGTCTATGGCGGTTTCCACCAATATCTGCGCCTGGTCGAGCGTCAGCGTGCCGCCCGCCCCCAGCAGCGCGCCGTGGCGGAACAGCACGATGCCGCTGGAGGACCAGAGTTCGAAATGGCCGAGCCAAAGCTGTTCGTTGATCAGGCCCAGCGTTTCGTAGATGGCGCTGCGCTTGTCCTCATTCACCCTGATGTCGGGCAAGGCGAGCATTTGCAGCACCTGATCCTCGTCGCGCCAGATGCCGCGCAGCTCATATTGCGCCCAGGACCCCTGGGTGCTGGCGACGATCTCATCCTCACCGACCTGATCGTAGCTCCAGCCATGCGCCTCGAAATAGGCGGCCAGCATGTCGATCGGCGCGGCCTCCTGACCGCCATTTTCATATTCGTCGCTGTCCATCATCTGCGCGCCTTAAAGCATTTTTTGCGCCGGTGGAAACCGGCGCGGCATGGAAAATGCGTGGACAACTCCGCTTCCGCCGGAAATCAGCCGGTTATTCGCCGTCCCTGGGCTTGGCCCGGACCGTCTGCTTGACCGGTTCGGACGCCTTGCCCTCCAGCGCGTCGAGCCGGGCCTTCAGCAATTCCACCTCCTCACGGGCGGCGGCGGCCAACGCCTTGACCGCGTCGAATTCGTCGCGGCTGACGAAATCCATGCCGCCGATCCACTGCTTGGCCTTTTCGCGGGCATTGGTCTCGAATTCCCGGCTCATGCCCGCGACGGTTCCGGCCGCGCCGTTCACCAGCTTGGCAAGGTCGTCGAAAAAGCGGTTTTCGCTCTGCATGATGCTTATCCTTCCGTGCGGCGCCGCCATGGGCGGCGCCAAAAATCATATCTGGGTCTGGAGCGCGGGTTTGCCAAGGCTTTCCGCATCCGGATTGAGGCGGCCGATCTCATAGTTGAGGTAGGAGGCGAAGGCCAGCCAGCACAGATAGGGCAGCAGCAGCAGGCCCGCAACGCGGCGGACGCGCCAGAACAGCGCGGTCGTGACGGCGACGAGCAGGAACAGCAGGACGATCAGCAGCAGCGCCTGGTCCACAAGATGCGCGCGGAAGAAAAGCGGGGACCAGAGGAGGTTGAGGCCCAGTTGCACGATGAAGGCCGCAATCGCGATGCCCCGCCCTCGTGCGCCGCGCGCGTGCAGGACGATGGCGAAGGCGAGCGCCATCAATATGTAGAGCACGGTCCAGGCAAGGCCGAAGACCCAGCCGGGCGGGATCAGCTCCGGCTTGGCGAGGGCGGCGAACCAGCGATTGCCATAGCCACTATTGGCGAGCTTGCCCGAAAGAAAGCCAAGGAAAACAATCGCAGGCACAGTAACCAGCGCCCAGCGCGCATAGGCAAGACGTAATTGACCCGGAGACGCAATCTCGTTCATCGGCAACGAAGCTCCACCTTTTATTCGGCGGCTTCGGGCGAATCCTTCAAGGCCGAGTCAAGCCGCCGACTGACGGTTTGCGGTGAAACGGTTCGTCCTGCAACCCGCGAATAGAGGATCGGGATCAGGAACAGCGTGATCAGCGTCGCCAGGCTGACGCCCGAAACCACCACCACGCCGATGGAATGGCGCGCCGCCGCGCCCGCGCCGCCGCGAATGACCAGCGGCACGGCGCCGATGACCGTCGCGATGGAGGTCATCAGGATCGGGCGCAGGCGGCGAGCGGCGGCCTGACGGATGGCCGCGCCGATCTCCAGCCCCTCGTCGCGCAGCTGGTTGGCGAATTCGACGATCAATATGCCGTTCTTCGCCGCCAGCCCCACCAGCATGACGATGCCGATCTGGCTGTAGAGATTGACCGATCCGCCCGTCAGCGCCAGCCCCAGCACGCCGCCCGCCACCGCCAGCGGCACTGTGGCGATGATGACGCCGGGATGGACGAAGCTTTCGAACTGCGCGGCGAGCAGCAGATAGACGATCAATATGGTGAGCCCGAAGACCAGCCAGATCGACCCGCCGGTCTCGCGCAGCGACTGGCTCTCGCCCCGATAGCCGAGCGCCAGCACCTCAGGCGACTGGCGCGCCTGTTCCTCCAGGAAACCCAGCGCCTCGCCCAGCGAATAGCCCGGCGCGAGCGCGGCCGTCAGCGTGATGGCGCGCAGCTTGTTGTAGCGGTTGAGCTGGCGCGGACCGGCGACCTCGCGGACGGTGACCACGGCGGACAGCGGCACGAGGACGCCGGTGCGGCTGCGCACATTGATGCGTTCGAGGTCCGCCTGGGTCTGCCGCCCCTCCCGCTCTGCCTGCACCAGCACGCGATATTCCTCGCCCCGGTCGACATAGGTGGTGACGCGGCGGGAACCGAGCAGCGTCTGCAAGGCCTGGCTGATGTCGTTGGCAGACACGCCCAGGTCGCCCGCCCGCTGCTGATCCACCTCGATCCGCATCTGCGGCTTGGTCTCCTTATAGTCGGAATCGAGGTTGATCAGGCCCGGATTGGTCGCGGCGGCGGCCATGATGCGGTCGCGCGCGGCCACCAGCCCCTCATAGGTCGCACCGGCCAGCACCAGATTGACCGGCAGGCCACGGCCACGGCCCAGCCCGGAACGCGGCGCGACATTGCCGCGCACCCCCGGCTGGTTGGCGATCACCTTGTTGATGGTGTCGGCCACCTGCGCCGTGGTGATCGTGCGGTCCTCCCAGGGCCGCAGGAAGGCGATGATGTTGCCGCCGTTGAAATCGTCGCTGGTGCCGAAGCCGGCGGGGGCACGGATGTTCAGCACCTGCAGCGTGCCTTCATCGCGCAACGGCTGAAGATCGGTCTCGATCCTCTGCATATAGGCGTTCATGCGGTCGAACCCGGTGCCTTCGGGCGCAGTCACCTGCCCATCGACGACGCCGGTATCCTCCGCCGGGGCCAGTTCGGTCGGCAGCGTGGTGAACAGCACGCCCGCCCCCGCCAGGAACAGCAGCACGGGCACGAGAGCGAGGACGGGCCGTTTCAGCACGCGGTCCAGCAGCCGCGCATAGCCCGCCTCCAGCCGCTGGAACCGCTCGTCGACCCAGCGCGACAGGCGTGACCGTTCGGAATGACGCAACAGCTTCGAACAGAGCATCGGCGCGAGGCTCAGGGAAATGAAGCCCGAAAAGGCGATGGCGGCGATCATCGCGATGGCGAGTTCGCGGAAGAGCAGGCCCGTCTGCCCGGCGAGGAACATCACCGGCACGAACACCGCGCAGACCACCAGCGTGGTCGAAATGATGGCGAAGCCCACCTGCCGCGTGCCGAGATAGGAGGCGACCAGCGGGTCCTCCCCCTGTTCGATGCGGTGATAGACATTCTCCAGCACGACGATGGCGTCGTCCACCACCAGGCCGATGGCCAGCACGAAGGCGAGCAACGTGAGCAGATTGATCGACAGCCCCAGCAGCCACATGACCGCGCAGGTCGCCAGCAGGCAGATCGGCACTGTGACCGACGGAATGATCGTCGCGCGCAGGGAGCCGAGGAAGAGGAAGATGACCAGCACGACCAGCAGCGCCGCTTCGGCCAGCGTGTCGTAGACATTGTCGATGGCGCGGCTGATGAACAGCGATTCGTCCGATCCGATGGTGACTTTCATGCCCGCGGGAAGCGTGGGCCGCAGTTCAGCGATCAGCGCCTTCGCCTTTTCCGCGACCTCCAGCGTGTTCGCGCCCGACTGGCGGATGATGCCCACGCCGACGCCTGTCGCGGCGTTGGAGCGGAAGGAGGTATAGGGGTTTTCCGCGCCCTGCTCGATCCGCGCGACATCGCCCAGCTTCACCTGATAACCGTCCGCACCGCGCCCGACGACAAGCTGGGCGAATTGTTCGGGCGTGGAAAAGGCGCGCTCGACGCGCAGCGTCTGGTTCTGGTCCTTCGATTCGAAGCGCCCGGCGGGCAGTTCGACATTCTGTGCGCGCAGGGCGGCCTCTATGTCGCCCGGCGTGATACCGAAGGCGGTCAGCTTCTCCGCATTCAGCCAGATACGGGTGGAGGGCCGTTCGTCGCCGCCGCCGGTGACGCGGGCGACGCCGTCAATGGCCGAGAAACGGTCCAGCACATTGCGGTCGAGATAGTCGGCGATCTGCGTCGGGGTCCAGCCGTCCCTGGTGAACACGATGAACAATATCGACCGCGCATCCGCATCGACCTTCCGGATTTCGGGCGCGAGCGCATCCTCCGGCAGATCCTCCACCACGCCGCCCACGCGGTCGCGCACGTCGTTCGCGGCGGAATCGATGTCGCGCGACGGATCGAATTCAATGCTGATCGAGGAGACGCCGTCGCGCGAGGTCGAGGTGATATTCTGTATGCCCTGTACGCCCGCGACGCCATCCTCGATGATCTGGGTGATGCGGGTTTCCACCACCGACGCCGCCGCACCGGTATAGGTCGTCTCCACCGAGACGATGGGCGGATCGGTATCGGGATATTCGCGAATGGAAAGGCTGAGATAGCCGACCATCCCGACGATGCAGAGCAGCACCGCGACGACCGCCGCGAAGACCGGGCGACGGACGGACAGGTCCGAAAGCTGCATGGCCGCGCCTCCCTAACCGGCCGCCCGGCCGGCGCTGGCGCTTTTCGCTTCCGGCTTGTCGCCGGGCAGGCGGACGGGCACGCCGTCGGTCAGCTTGACGACGCCGTCGGTGACGACCGTCTGGCCCGGTTTCACCCCGCCCAATATCTCGACCAGCCCGTTCTGGCGGATGCCGGTATCGACCCTGGTCCGCCTGGCCTTGCCATCCTCCACCAGGAAGACGAAGCGATCCTCACCATCGCCCACGACCGCCAGCTCGGGCACGGCCAGCGACTGGCGCTGCTTCGCAAGCACATTCACCGTCAGCAGCATGCCGGGCTTCAGCGCGCGGTCGGGATTGGGCAGGATCGCGCGTATCCGGACGGCGCGGGTGGCGGGGTCGATCACCGGATCGATGGTGGCGATGGTGCCGGTGAAGGGCCGGTCGGGCCAGGCGGCGGAGACCGCCCTGATCGGCTGCCCCTCCCGCACCAGCGCCAGGCGGGTTTCGGGGATGGTGAAGTCCAGCTTGATCCGCGAAATGTCGCTGACCGTGGCGATCGGCGTGCCGGCGGTGACGATGGCGCCGGGCGACACCATGCGCAGGCTGACCCAGCCGGAGAAAGGCGCGCGGACCACCCGGTCCCCGATGGAGGCGCGGGCCTGCTGCGCGCTGGCGCGGGCGGCATTGGCCAGCGCGACCTGGCTGTCGAGGCTGGCGGCGGTTGCGAAGCCCCGCTCCTTCAACGCCTTGATGCGCTCCAGTTGCTGCTGCGCCTGAAGCGCCTGCGCCTGGGCGGCGGCGAGCTCCGCCTTCTCCTGACCCACGGCCAGGGACGCGATCACCTGCCCCTTGCTGACATAGCCGCCGTCGCTGAAATTGAGGGAGACGATCCGCTCCGTCACCGGGGCGGACAACACCACCTGCTCATTGGCGAAGGCGGTGCCGACCGCGTCCAGATTGTCGGTAAAGGTTTCGCGCAATATGGGTGCGGCTTCGACCAGTGCGGAAGGACGCGGCTTCTTTTCCTTTTGACCGCCACAGGCGGAAAGGGTCAGCGCGATCAGGAAGACAGGCAGGATGGTGCGCATGGGATCGGGCTAATCGGCCTTTGCAAGCGACTCAAATGGGCATTTGTCGCAGATGATGACTATAGCGGCGAAACGAACAGGATGGGATTATCCGCCAAATATTGCGAAGAGGAGAAATTCGACATTGCCCTGTGGGCCGGTAATCGGGCTGGCGGTTATGCCTTCGACCTGCCACCCCCGCGACGACACCCATTCCCGGACGTCGTTGCACACCCGTTCATGGATCGCGGGATCGCGCACGACCCCGCCCTTGCCGACTTCCTCCCGCCCCGCCTCGAACTGCGGCTTGATGAGGGCGACCAGGCGCGCGCCGGGACGGGCGAAGCTCAAGGGCCGGTCCAATACCTTGGCGAGCGCTATGAAGCTGGCGTCGCAGACGATGATGTCCACCGGCTCCGGGATGTGATCGGCGGTCAGGATGCGGGCGCTGGTCTGTTCATGGACGATGACGCGGGGGTCGGAACGCAGCTTCCAGGCAAGCTGGTTGGTGCCGCTGTCCACCGCATAGACCCGCGCCGCGCCATGCGTCAGCAGGACGTCGGTGAAGCCTCCGGTCGAACTGCCGACGTCGATGGCGACGGCGCCGGTCACGTCGATATGGAAATGCTCCAGCGCATGGGCCAGCTTGATGCCGCCCCGCGACACCCAGGGATGGTCGCGGCCCTTCACCTCCAGCCCGGCGTCGGCGGCGACCTGCTGCCCGGCCTTGTCGATCTTCCGGTCGCCCAGGAAGACGAGGCCGGCCAGGATCAGCGCCTGCGCGCGCGCCCGGCTTTCGGCAAGGCCGCTGTCGACGAGCAGCTGATCAGCGCGGACCTTGGCCATCAGGGCACCAGCGCCGTCAGCGTGGCGGGCGTCAGAAGCTGCGGCAATGTCTGCGCCTCCCGGCCGGGCGCATACCAGAGGTAGAGCGGGACGCCGGAACGCCCCTGCCCTTCCAGGAAGCGGGTAATGGCGGGGTCGGCATTGGTCCAGTCGCCCACCATCACCGTGACGCCGGCCCTTTTGAAGGCCGCGCGGGTCTCTTCGCGATCGATGGCGGCGGCTTCATTGGCCTTGCAGGTCAGGCACCAATCGGCGGTGAAATAAAGGAAAACCGGCTTTT
The DNA here is from genome assembly GCF_002894065.1 of Sphingobium sp. SA916. Classification (NCBI taxonomy): domain Bacteria; kingdom Pseudomonadati; phylum Pseudomonadota; class Alphaproteobacteria; order Sphingomonadales; family Sphingobiaceae; genus Sphingobium; species Sphingobium sp. SA916. Next base: position 30,726 of record NZ_LXYF01000045.1, on the reverse strand, counting down.
TCGCGGCGCGAAGGCTGGCAAGGCGGGCTTCGTCGAAGGGGACGCCATGGGCCGATGCCGCGGCGGCCGGCGCATGCGCCGGCAACAAAATGGCGGCGCCTGCGAAGAGGATGAGCGCCGCGCAGATCATGGCAAGCCCGCCGCGCCGGCCGTGACGCTGCCTGCGCCCAAGCCACCACAGGCCGGCGCCGAGGATCAGCGCCGCGGCGACGCCCAGCATGATGGCCATAACGCCGCGCTGCTGGCCGAGCAGCCACAGCAGGCCCAGCGCGGTCAACGCCATCGGGATGGCGAGGATCTTCTGAAGCCGCCCCATCCACGCGCCGGGCCTGGGCAACCGCGTGCGGAGCGGCGGGATATAGGCCAGCGCCAGAAAGGGCAGCGCCAGGCCAAGGCCCAGCCCCGCGAAGATCGCCAGCGCCGCGCCGAGCGGCAGGACCAGCGCCGCGCCCATGGCGGCGCCCATGAACGGCCCGGTGCAGGGCGTGGCGACGAAGGCGACCAGCGCGCCGGTCCAGAAGGCGCCGGACGCGCCGCCCTTGTCCGCCAGCCTGTCGCCACCGCCGAAGGCGCTGAGTTCGAACAGCCCGGCGAGGTTGAGCGTGATCGCCGTCACCAGCAGCAACAGCAGCAGGATGATGCGCGGGTCCTGCAACTGGAACGCCCAGCCCACGGCCGCGCCCGCCGCGCGCAGGCCCAGCAGCAGGCCGCCCAGCGCGAGGCAGGTGAGGATGATGCCAAGGCTGTAGGCCAGCGCCTCCCGCCGGACGACATGCTCATCGCCCCCCGCGCGGGCGAGCTTCATCGCCTTCAGCCCCAGGATCGGAAAGACGCAGGGCATGATGTTGAGCAGCAGGCCGCCGACCAGCGCGCCGACCAGCGCGAGGAGGACCGTCTGGAAGGTGGCGGGCCGCACCGCGGCAACCGCGCCGGGCCGTGCCGTCAGCAGGAAACCGACATGGTCGCCGGTGCGCAGGACGGCCTGGACCGGCCCGGATTTCATGCCTTGTCCGGCTTCGGTTTCGATCAGCAGCCGATCGCCCTGCCGCGTGACGCTTTGCGGGGCGGCATAGCGGATGAGGCCGTCGGCCAGCGCGAAAAGATGGACGTCGCGGGCGCTCGCCGCCGCGGGGAAAGGAATGGACAGGCGCAGGCGACCGTCAGCCATGGCATAGGCCGCCTCGCTGCCCAGCGGACGCGGGAGGTGGCTGCGCCAGCCGTCGAACTGCGCCCTGCTGCCCGGCAGGACGGAGCCGTCGCCCGCCATCAGGTCCAGCGCCAGTTCCGCCCCCTCGGGCACGCAGACCTTGTCGGTGCAGGCCAGCCAGTCGGCGCGGACGCGGATCGGCAGCTTCGTGCCCTTGGGCACGTCCGGCGCGACGGTCAGCTTCGCCAGCACGCCATAGGGGCCCTCATAGACATGGTTCATGAGGCCGGAGATCAACAATGTCTCCGGCACCGGATAGCGCAGCGGGCCGATGGCCACCCCCTTGGGCAGCGTCCATTTCACGGTCATGCCCAGCCCCGCATCGCCGGGATTTTCCCAATAGCCGTGCCAGCCCGGCTCCGGCGTCATGGAAAAGGCGATCGTCGTGCCCGACGCCTGCCCCTCGCCCGGCCTCGGCACGGCGCTTTCGGCGGTCAGTTCCGCCGCGATATGCGGCGCGCCCCCGCCGAACGCGCCCTGCGCCCGCGCCATGGCTGGCGCGAACAGCAAAAGCACTGTCATCAGAAGGACATGAAAAATCCGCATCGGGCCTCTGTTCCGGTGGACGCAAGGGGGCTAGGTCCGCTTGCATGCGCCGTCAAGGCATCAGAAGGTCTCCTCCCCCATGTTCAAAAAAGTCGCCGCCGCCCTGCTCATCGCCAGTTCGCTGCCCGCGCTGGCCCAACCAGCGACCACCCCAACGCCTTCCGCCCCGCCCAGGCTGATCGTCGCCATCGCCGTCGACCAGTTTTCCGCCGATCTGTTCAGCGAATATCGCCAATATTATAGCGGCGGCCTCAAGCGGCTGACGGAACAGGGCATCGTCTTCCCGCGCGGTTATCAAAGCCATGCCGCGACCGAAACCTGCCCCGGCCACAGCACCATCCTGACCGGCAGCCGCCCGTCGCGCACCGGCATCATCGCCAATAGCTGGTTCGACCTGCGCACCGCCCGCGCCGACAAGCTGGTCTATTGCGCGGAGGATGAGACGCAGCCGGGCACCGACAGCGAAAATTACCAGGCTTCGCCAATGCATCTCAGGGTGCCGACGCTGGGCGGGCGGATGAAGGCGGCCAATCCGGCGACGCGCGTCGTATCGGTCGCGGGCAAGGACCGCGCGGCGATCATGATGGGCGGACCGACGGCCGATCAGGTCTGGTGGCTGGGCGGGCCGAAGGGCTATGTCAGCTACCAGGGCGTGGCGACGCCGCCGCTGGTCGCCAGGGTCAATGAGGTGATGGCCCAGCGTCTGGCAGAGGGCAATCCCGGCTTCGAACTGCCGCCGCAATGCGCGGCCAAGGATTTTCCGGTGAAGGCGGGCGACCGGATCGTCGGCACCGGCCGTTTCGCGCGGGAGGCGGGCGATTACAAGGCCTTCCGCATCTCGCCGGAGCAGGATGCGATGACCCTCGCCTTCGCCGCCGCCGCCGTCGAGAACATGGCCCTGGGCAGGCAGGCGCAGACCGACATCATCTCCATCGGCCTGTCCGCGACGGACTATATCGGCCACACCTACGGCACGGAGGGTACGGAAAGCTGCATCCAGGTCGACCGGCTGGACCGCGAACTGGGCGCCTTCTTCGACCGGCTGGACAAGGATGGCATCGACTATGCCGTGGTGCTGACCGCCGACCATGGCGGCCATGACCTGCCCGAGCGGCACCGGATGAACGCCATGCCGATGGAGCAGCGCGTCGACAGGGCGCTCACGCCCAAGGCATTGTCGGCGGCGGTCGCGGAAAGGACCGGCATCATGGGCAAGACGCTGATCTGGGGCGATGGCCCGGCGGGCGACCTCTATTTCGACCGCAGCCTGACTGCCGCCCAGCGCGACAGGGTGGAAGCGGCGGCCCTGGCCCTTCTCCGCGCTCACCCCCAGGTGCAGACCGTCTTCACCAGGGCGGAAATCGCCGCCACCCCCTCCCCCTCCGGGCCCCCGGAAAGCTGGTCGCTGATCCAGGAAGCCCGCGCCAGCTTCGACCCGCAGCGTTCGGGCGACCTGCTGCTGCTGCTGAAGCCGCGCGTCATGTCGATCCCCGAAGCGGCGGTGATGGGATCGGTCGCGACCCATGGCTCGCCCTGGGATACCGACCGCCGCGTGCCGATCCTGTTCTGGCGCAAGGGGCTGGCCCATTTCGAACAGCCGCTCGGCGTGGAAACGGTGGACATCATGCCGACGCTGGCCGCGCTGATCGAATTGCCGGTGCCGAAGGACCAGATCGACGGGCGCTGCCTCGACCTGATCGCCGGGGACGGGGATAGCTGCGCGGCGGAGTAAATCAATAAACCCGTCATTCCCGCGAAGGCGGGATGACGAAGTTTTTGGAGGCTCGCTGCCGCCTCAGATATTCTCCGCTATCCCGTCGCGCCCTTCCTCCAGCAGCGCGTGGACGCGATGGGGCGCGGACACTTCCACGCGGCTGGTGACTTCATAATGCGCCTTGGCCTGGCGGACGTTGCTGTCCGCGGGCACGCTGTCGGTCAGCCAGACATTGCCGCCGATCACCGACCGGCTGCCGATGATGATGCGCCCCAATATCGTCGCGCCGGCATAGATCACCACATCGTCCTCGATGATCGGATGGCGCGGCAGGGCCTTTTCCAGCGCGCCCTTCTCATCGGCCGGGAAGCTGCGCGCGCCCAGCGTCACGCCCTGATAGACGCGCACCCGGTCCCCGACGATCGCCGTCTCCCCGATGACCACGCCGGTGCCATGGTCGATGAAGAAGCTGTGCCCGATCCTCGCACCCGGATGAATGTCTATCCCGGTGCTGCCATGCGCGATTTCGGAGATGATCCGCGCCACCAGCGGCGCGCCCAGCTGATAAAGCCGATGCGCCAGACGATGGTGCGTGATCGCCATCATCGAGGGATAGCAGATCAGCACCTCATCCACGCTGCGCGCGGCGGGATCGCCCAGAAAGGCCGCCTCCACATCGCTGTCGAGCAGTTCGCGCAGGGCCGGCAGGCTTTCCGCGAAAGCGCCGATGATGCGCGACGCTTCCCGGTCTACATGCGCGATCGGCTCGTCCTTCATCGCATAGATCAGTTCCAGCCTGATCTGTCCGTAAAGCCGGCTGAGCACCGTCTGCAGCGTCTGGGCGACATAGGCGTCCTCATTATGCAGGCGCACGAAGCTGGGGCCAAGGCGCAGCGGAAACAGCGCACCGCACAGCGCCTCCATGATCTTGGTCAGCGTGGCGCGCGACGGAAATCCCTCCGCGCCATATTCGGCATGGTGATCCTGCCCCTGCCGCCAGCGCCGCCGCACCGCGCCCAGCTCGGTCGCCAGCCTGTCTATATCCCAATAACCCTGGGCGATTTCCTTTTCGCCTTCTGCCGTCATAAGCGCCTCTTTTCATACAGACGCCCGGCATAGCGCGGCATCCCGCCCGCCAGTAAATGAGTTTTGCTTGGGGGCAGGCAGATTCTCTTTTGTCAGCGCTTCTGGGCATCGGCCGGAAGATGCAGGCATATTTCCGCCCGCAATCCCCCTTCGGGCCGGTTGGCGAGGGTCAGTTCGCCCCCCTCCAGTTCCACGGCCCGCGCGACGATGGCCAGACCCAGGCCAAGCCCGCGCGTGTTGCGCTGCCGCGCCTCGTCCAGACGCGCAAAGGGCTTCAACACCTCGTCCAGCTTGTCGCGCGGGATGCCGGGCCCGTCATCGTCGACCCGGATCAGCACTTCCCGGTCGCGGCGCTCCAGCGTGACGCGGGCGCGGCTGCCATAGTGCAGCGCATTTTCGATCAGGTTGACGATCGCCCGGCGCAGGGTGAGCGACCGCACCGCCATTTCGAGATGGTCGGGCCCCGCATAATCGACCTGCCTGCCCTGATCCTGGAAGGCGTCGACCACCGTCGCCACCAGCACGGCCAGGTCGGTGCGCACCGGCGGTTCGCCATTCTTCTCGCCGCCCAGGAAGGCAAGCAGCGAATCGATCATCTCGCCCATTTCAGCGAGGTCGCCCTCGATCGCCTCCCGCGCTTCATTGTCGGGCAGGTTCTCCAGCCGCAGCCGCAACCGGGCGAGCGGGGTCCGCATGTCGTGGCCGACCGCCGCCAGAGTCTCCGTCCGTTCGGTGATGAGGCGATGGATGCGCTTCTGCATGGCGTTGAAGGCGCGGATGAGGTTGCGGACGTCATTGGACCCGCCCTCCTCCACAATCACTTCGTCGCTCAGGCCAATGCGCTCGGTCGCGCGGGTCAGGTCGCGCAGCGGCGCCAGCGTCCGCCGGATCATGATGCCGCCGACGATCAGCAGCGCCAGCACCGGGATCAGCGCCAGCCCCATGCGGCCGATGGCGAAGGTCCATTTGCCGCCGCTATGGCGCATGCCGAAATAAAGCCAGCTTCCATCTGCCAGCCGCAGGCCGCCATTGATCTCCGAAACCCGGCCGGGCGAAGCGAGGCGCAGCCACAGGCCCGACTGTTCCAGCGTCGGTTCCCAGTTGACGATCTGCCGGCGCATCCGCTCCAGCCCCGGCGCCAGCGCCGGCGGCGGCGGCGAGGACGGGGTCCAGTGCACGTCGTAGCGATCGGTGGTGAGTTGCAGCGACAGCGCATGCCGCTCATCCGGCGGATGTTCGGTCAGCAGCTTGCGCGCGATGACCAGATGTTCGGCCAGGCGCCGGGCCTCGTCATCCTGCAGCGAGAGGTGGTTGGACCGTTCGTTCAGGAAGATGCCGACGGCGAATTCCAGCGTCAGGGTCAGCAGCAGGATCGCGAAAATCTGCCCGACCAGGCTGACATGCCGTCTCAAGCGCGGCTGACCTCCGCGTTGAACATATAGCCGACGCCGCGAACGGTGGTGATCGGCGCCGTGCGATCCTGCGTCGACAGCTTGCGGCGCAGGCGGCTGACCAGCACGTCGATGCTGCGGTCGCTGCTGTCGCCCATGCGGGTGCGCGAAAGCTCGATCAGCCGCTCGCGGGCGATGACGCGCTGCGGATGGCTGAGGAAGCTGCCCAGCAGGTCGAACTCCGCGCCGGTCAGGTCGACGATGGCGCCGGTCGGCGAACGCAGTTCCCGCCGGGGGAAGTTGACGATCCAGCCGTCGAAACGCGCCTCATTCTCGCGATGCTCGTCCGGGCCGCGCTCCACGCCGACGCGGCGCAATATGGCGCGGATGCGGGCGATCAGCTCGCGCGTGCCGAAGGGCTTGGGCAGATAGTCGTCCGCGCCCAGCTCCAGCCCGACGATGCGGTCGGTCTCGCTGCCCTTGGCGCTGATGAAGATGATGGGAACGTCGCTCTTGCGGCGGATCTGGCGGCAGAGATCGATGCCGTTGGTGCCCGGCAGCATGACGTCCAGCACGACAAGGTCGACCGGCCCGGCGTCGAACGCCACCCACATCTCCGGCCCGGAGGACGCCGGGCGGACCTGATAGCCATGCTCCTGCAGCGCCCGCGCCGTCAGGGTGCGCAGCGGCGGGTCGTCTTCGACAAGGATGATGGTCGGCGCGGTCATGAAAATGTCGGCACGGCTATGGGCATGACAGCGGGATAAGGACGGCCGGACCCCGGGTCAACCGCAGGGCCGGCGGGAAGCGCCCGGATGCGACAGCAGAAACAATTTGTCACGACCGGGAAAGAAGCATGGCCGGGCCCGGCGAACCGGGCCCGGCGCATGGGATCAGAAAGCGGCGCTCAGCGAGAAGAGGATCGTGCTGCGCGCGATCGACTTGCCGAAGTCCTTGCTGTCATTGACCATGAAGTTCGGGCGCAGATATTCTTCCTCGACCCTGGCGATGTCGGTGTCGACATAGGCGACGCCAACGGTCAGCGGCGTGCCGGGAATGGCCAGGTCGGCGCCGACCAGCCAGTCGAGATATTTGCCGGTGGGCGCGATCGAGGTGCCGTTGGGGCCCAGGCCCGAATTGCCGTTCGACCAGCCCATATGGGCCTTCAGCGTGACGGGGGTGTTGGGAACCGCGGCGCTCAGATCCCCCCAGACGTAGAAATTGTCTTCCTTGTCGCCTGGATCGTCGATGCCGCTGGTGGCGCTGCTCTGCCACTTGCCGAGCGCTTCCTGCTTGGGAGCATAGGCGACGCCGACCAGGCCCTTGACCGGGCCGAACTGGTGGGACAGCTTCACATAGGGTTCGGCGAAGTCGGTCTTGTCGGCGCCCGACGGATACATGTACCAGGTCAGGCCGACGTCGACCGTGGTGCCCTCGCCCAGCGCGGCGGAATAGCCGGCGACCAGGTCGAGTTCCATGTTCGCCCCGCCGAAACGGCCCCAGCCGCCAAGGCTCGAACCCCAGGTGCCGACATAGAAGCCGCTTTCATGCGTGGCGGTGATGCCGCCCTGAATGGCCATGCCACGGTCGCTCTGCGACACGCCGCGGAAACGATAGTCGGAAACCAGGCCGACGCTGCCAGTGACGGTGACGGGGCCTGCGGGCTCTTCCTGAGCGAAAGCCGGAGCGCTGGAAAGCAGCGCAAGCGCGGCACAGGCAATCTGATACTTCATGAACATTCCCCTTTTACGTAAGAATGTTCCGTCCTGCGTCCGCTCCGTCCGAAGATCTCTTGTCTTATCGTCTTCGATACCGGCGGATCGAGAGCAAGTTATGGGGATAAGGCGAATTGGGGAAATGGCTTTTTCGCAAATGCGAAAGGACATGAAGGCACTGTGATGTCCGCAACACGATTATTGTCCTACAGTCTTCTGAATATTTCTATTGTGTTTCCAGTTTGCATCTTAACGAAAAACCGCCGCATCGCCCAAGGGTGATGCGGCGGTTCGTTCAACGCCTGACGAGGGGGTGAAGGATCAGGCGGCGAGGTGGCGCATGCGGCCGGTGGCGCCGAACAGTTCGACCTGTGCGCCGGTCCCGCGGCGGCGGTCGACCCATTCGCGGACCATTTCCGCGCAAGTATGGTCGATATGGCTGAGCCGCTCGACATTCAGGATGACGAGCCGCCCGGCGGGAAGCGCCTCCAGCCTGGCCGACAGCTTCGGCAGGTTGAGGAAGGTGGCGGTGCCATGCAGCGCGACTTCATGCGCGTCGTCGCGTGCTTCCTCGTCCACGCCCAGACGGAGACGCCGGGCATGGGGCAGAAGCTCGATCAGCGAGAGGCCGATGCCGACCAGTACGCCGGTCAGCAGGTCGGTCGCCACGACGCAGATCAGCGTCGCCGCCCAGACCACGGCCGGCAGCGGGCCATAGCGGTGGAGGAGATGCTTCACATGGTCCACGCTGACCAGACGCACGCCGGTCACCACCAGGATGCCCGCCAGCGCCGCCATCGGGATTTCCCGCAACAGCCACGGCAGCAGGGCGACGAAACCCAGGATCCAGATGCCGTGCAGGATCGTCGACAGCCGCGTCCTGGCGCCGGCTTGGACGTTGGCCGAACTGCGGACGATGACGCCCGTCATCGGCAGCGCGCCGGCCACGCCGCAAAGCAGGTTGCCCACGCCCTGGGCGCTGAGTTCGCGGTTGTAATTGGTGCGCACGCCGTCATGCATGCGGTCGACCGCCGCCGCCGACAGCAGCGTTTCCGCGCTGGCGATGAAGGCGATGGCGATGGCCGTGGTGATGATCGTCGGGTTCAGGAGCTGCTGGACCAGATTGTCGCCCGGCAGCGAAATGGCCGAGACGATCGATTCCGGCACCACGACGCGCGCGACGGGAAGGCCGAGGAAGAAGGCGACCAGCGTCGCCAGCACCACGCCCACCAGAGCGCCGGGAAGCAGCTTCATGGAGGCCGGACGCAGCTTTTCCCACCCCAGCATGCCGCCGATGGTGACAAGGCCGACCGCGAAGGCGGTGGCCGCGTCCTGGTTGCTGAGGCCGAAAATCTGCCCCGGCATGGCGATCAGATTGGCAAGGCCGCTGGAAAGCGGCTTGTCGTCGAACAGCACGTGGAACTGACCGACGACGATCAGCACGCCGATGCCCGCCAGCATGCCGTGCACCACCGCGGGCGAGATCGCGCGGAACCAGCCCCCGACCCGCAGCAGCCCGGCGATCACCTGAATGGCGCCGGCCAGGATCAGGATCGGCCCAAGGGCGGACAGTCCCTGTTTCTGCACGATTTCGAAGACGATGACCGCAAGACCCGCCGCCGGGCCGCTGACCTGAAGGGGCGAACCCGCCAGCAGGCCGACGATCAGGCCGCCGATCATGCCGGTGATCAGGCCCTTTTCCGGCGGTACCCCGGAAGCAATGGCAATACCCATGCAGAGCGGCATCGCCACCAGGAAGACGACGATGGACGCCGTGAAGTCGCGGCTGAAGGTGCCGCCGGAAAATGCCTTGAGCATAAGCTTACTCCGCGGCCTCGGCATAGGCGATGTCGACCGCCAGACGCCTGGCATGGGGCAGCGCCACGGGCAGCGGCTGGCCTTCGCGCAGCGGCAGGAAACGGCCGGTCTCGCCGTCAAGACCCAGAACCTGGCCGGCATGGATGTCGACATACCAGCCGTGCAGCGCGATCTCGCCGCGGGCGATGCCCGACGCCACCGAGGGATGGGTGCGCAGATGGGCGAGCTGCGCCACCACATTCTCCAGCGCCATGTTGCGCAGCTTCTCCGCATCGCTGAGGTCGGCGGGGTAGCTTTCGCGACACACCTTCTGGGCGGCATGGCTGTGGCGCAGCCAGGCGGCGACATTGGGCATGGCGCTCAGGTCGGCATTGGTGGACAGCGCCTTCATCGCGCCGCAATCGCTGTGGCCGCATACGATGATGTCGCGTACGCCCAGCACCATGACGGCATATTCGACCGTAGAGGTCACGCCGCCATTCTGCGTCGCATGGGGCGGCACGATGTTGCCGGCATTGCGGCAGACGAACAGGTCGCCCGGATCGGCCTGCATGATATGTTCCGGCACGATGCGCGAATCCGCGCAGGAGATCATCAGCGCCTTGGGGCTTTGCCCGTCGCTGGCGAGGCGGTTGTAAAGCGCGCTCTGGTTCGGAAAGACATGGCTTTCGAAGCTGAAGACGCGACCGATCAGATCGTTCATGTCGTTGCATCCTTCTTATCTGATGGCCGGTCAGGGGGCAGACCGGCCTTGAGGATGCACAATAGGGAAGCGTTTTTGCTGCGTCGCAGCGGCTTTGTTAAATAATATGTCTGAGCGATGGAAAGCGCGATCGACAGGACGGCTCGTCCTATTTTCCAACGGAATCAATGCAATGGATGGGAAACATTCAACCGCGCCGAATCGGCTCAGCGCCGGTCGACCACGGCGCTGAACATATATCCGCCGCCCCGCACCGTAACGATGGGCGCGGGCCGGCCGCCATGGCTGAGCTTGCGCCGCAGCCGGCTAACCAGCACGTCGACGCTGCGGTCTGACGACGGCGCGTCCCGCACGCCGGCCAGTTCCATCAGGCGCGGACGGGCGATCACCACCTGCGGATGGTCGAGCAACACGAGCAGCAACGAAAATTCGGCGGCGGTCAGATCGACCTGCGCGCCGTCGGGATCGAGAACTTCGCGCCGGGAGGAATCCACCACCCATCCTTCGAACCGCGCCTCGGCCGGGCGGCGCACGCCAAGGGCGCGCTCGTTGCGCCCACGGCGCAGCACCGCGCGCAGCCGGGCGGCCAGTTCGCGGGTCGAATAGGGCTTCGCCATATAATCGTCGGCGCCCAGTTCCAGCCCGACCACCCGGTCGACCTCGCTGCTGTTGGCGCCCACCAGGATGATCGGCACGTCGCTGCGGTCCCGGACGTCGCGGCACAGGTCCATGCCGTCCGGGCCACGCAGCGCGGCGTCCAGCACGACCGCTCCCACGGGCATGCTGTCCATGGCATTCCAGATTTCGTTCGCAGAGGCGGCGGCCAGGGCCCGAAACCCGCTTTCCTCCAGCGACTGGCGCACTTCATGGCGCACATCCTGCTGGGCCTCCGCGATCAATATCAGCGGTGGACTCATCCGCCGGTTACGGCGTCCTTCGCGGACAGCGCATGAATGCCGTCAAGCTCGCCCAGCAATACCGAACGGTCCCGCTGCGCCACGGCGACCGCTTCGGCGGCGCGAGCGCTGGCGTGGCGGGCGACTTCCGCCTTGATCTCGTCGCGCGCGGCAGTGCAGCCGCCGGCATGGCTGCCCGACAGCGGGGCAAAGCGATGGATCGGCTTGGCGACGGCGGCCAGCGTGCGGCCCTGCGTCGCGACGTCCCGGTTCACGACCAGTTCAGCCTGCCAGCGGCACACCGGCATGGACGGCCGGTTGGCGAAGCGCGATTCGACCTCGCGGAAGCGGACCGTCGATTCGGTCTCGTAACTCGCCTGATAGGCGTTCGAAGCATGGGTGATTTCAGCGCTGTGGATCGGCGTGGCGACGGCAAGGGCCGCCGCGCTGGATGCGAGAATGAGCAACATGGGGCCTTCTCCCTGACGACCGGACATGGTCGGTCAGGGTTTAGGCGCACTGAATGTCTCCGAAATTTGCCGAGCGTTACAAATTGTTGCTCAAGCATTTTCCGGTTGCGGCAGGCGCATGGAACATCCTCCCGGTCTTCCGATGGGAGGGCGGATCAGGCCATGCGCATCAGGGCGGGGGCATGGATCGTCCGGCCGGCGATATGATCCAGCAGCGACGCCAGCCACAGCGCATCGCTCGCCGCGCGGTGGCGATGCGGCTGGACCGAGTCGGCAAGGGCGACCGCTTCCATGATCTGCCGCTCGTCCGCGCGATGCTCGTCCAGCAGCAGCGAGACATGATCGATGAGGAAGGGCGTCGCCTGCCCCGCCGCGTCGGCCAGCGTGTCCAGCCAATATTGGTCGATCATGCTGTCGGCCACCATCCGCTGCCCCGCGCAGGCGTCGGCCAGTTCGGCCAGCACGGTTTCGACGGGCAGGCCTTCGCGCTCCACCCGGTCGCGGCTCAGGCCGTGCAGCGCCTCCGCCTCGGCCGACCAATGCCATCCGGCCCAATCGTCATGCGGCCGGATCAGCCAGCTTCGCGCCTGGCCCCTGCGGGCGATACCGACTTCGATGGGATAGGACAGGCCGTGCCGGGGCAGGCACGATGCCTCGAAATCGATCGTGATGACCGTCAAATTGCTCTCCATATTTCAAGGCCATGTCCGCCCCACTTCAGACCGGCCGGCCAGATTTTCGCTGTCGCTCACCTAAGCGGCGACTATGTCAGTCCGAAGTCAGCGGCGCGAAAAATGATGCGGACGGGCGCTTTCCGTCGACCGGCCGAAAAAGGCCCGCCCACCGGAAAATCCCGACATGGAAGCGCAGTCGCCATGCAACCTGCGGGCCTTTCACGCTTTTAACGGGGGCGCCCACCGCAGGTCGGGGGATCGGTGGCGGCGCGATCTTCGAAGGGATGCCCGACCATGAAAATTGCACAGATTGCTCCGCTTGCCGAAAGCGTGCCGCCGCGCCTCTATGGCGGTACCGAACGCATCGTGTCCTACCTGACGGAGGAACTGGTGCGTCAGGGTCATGAGGTGACGCTGTTCGCCAGTGGCGACTCCGTGACCGCGGCGGAATTGGTGCCGGTGACAGACATGGCGCTGCGGCTCAATCCCGACGTGCGCGACCCCATCCCCTATCACATGATCCTGCTGGACGCCGTGCGCCGCCGGGCCGACGAATTCGACGCGCTGCATTTCCATATCGACCTGCTGCACATGCCGCTGGTCCAGGATTTCATCGGCCGCACGGTGACGACGCTGCACGGCCGGCTGGACCTGCCCGATCTTCCCGCCTTCTACCGCGCCTTTCCCGATCACAGCCTGGTGTCGATTTCCGACCATCAGCGGCTGCCGATGCCGCCGGTGAACTGGGCAAGGACGATCCATCACGGGCTGCCCGCCGACCTGCTGCCGCCCCGCACCGGCCCCAGCGACGGCTACCTTGCCTTTCTGGGACGGATTTCGCCCGAAAAACGCCCCGACCGGGCGATCCGCATTGCCGCCCGCGCCGGACTGCCGCTGCGGATCGCGGCGAAGATCGATGCGGTGGACCGCGCCTATTGGGAGGAGGAGATCGCGCCGCTGGTCGAACGCTATCCCAATATCCACTATATCGGGGAGATCAACGAGGCGCAGAAGGCCGAATTCCTGGGCCGGGCAAGCGCCCTGCTGTTCCCCATCGACTGGCCCGAACCCTTCGGCCTGGTGATGATAGAGGCCATGGCCTGCGCCACGCCGGTCGTCGCCTTCCGCTGCGGCTCCGTCCCCGAGGTGATCGACCATGGCCAGTCGGGCTATATCGTCGAGAGCGAGGATGAAGCGGTCGCGGCGGTCCGCCGACTCCACGAACTCGACCGCGCGCAGGTGCGCGCCGCCTTTGACGCACGCTTCACGGCAGAGCGGATGGCGGCCGATTATGTTCAGCTTTATCATGATCTTCCCGGCGCGCGGACGCAGGCCGCGATGCTGCGCCGGCTACGCGGAGAAGGTTCGGAACTTCAGGTCGTGGGATAGGGCATTTTCAACTGGACCGTTTACGGTCGACAGCCCGGAAAATGCGGCATCAAAGGACAAGAGCGTTTTCACCCGTCGTGAAAACGCTCCGGCATCAGGAGAGAGGCATGACGGCAAGCCAGTTGCAGCCGGAAAACCCCAGCCCTTCGGTCCCGAACGCCGGTCACGGCGTCGATCCGGGACAGGCGCTGTCGCAGGCGCAGACGCAATTCTTCATCCCGGCGACGGCGTCGCTGCATGAGCGGCGGCCGCGAACGCTGAAACATGGGGACAGCTTCGCCGTCTTCGACCATAGCGGCGATGCGATTGCCGGTCCGGGCAGTCCGGAAGGACTCTATCATCGCGACACCCGGCATCTGTCGCATCTCTACCTCACCATCAACGACACCCGGCCGATCCTGCTGAGTTCTGGCCTTCGCGACGACAATGCGATGCTGACCTGCGACCTCACCAATCCCGATTTCCCGGGCGGGGACGGCCGGGTGGCGGTCGAACACGATCTCATCCACCTGCGCCGCACCCGTTTCCTGTGGGAAGGCGCGGTGCATGAACGGATCACGATCCGCAATTTCGACACGGAGGTCCGCACCGTGGCGGTGAATATCGGTTTCGCCGCCGATTTCGCGGACCTGTTCGAGATACGCGGCATGACCCGTCTGCGGCGCGGCGCCGTGCGGGAACCTGTGATCGGCCCAAAGTCCGTGCTGCTGGGCTATGACGGGCGCGACGACAAGCGGCGCGAAACGCTGCTGCGCTTCGATCCCGCTCCCCAGATCCTGACGGAAAGCCGCGCACGCTTCGAGGTGGCCGTGCCGCCCGGCGAGCGGCGCACGCTATATCTGCAAATCTGCTGCCAGCCGCAGGATGATGAGCCGGTGGGCGACCTGTCCAAGCATTTCCTGAAGACGCTGCGCGAATCCATGCAGGCGCTGAAGCAGGCGCGCACGCGCGGGGCGACCGTGCGCTCCTCCAACCAGCTTTTCAACGAGGTGGCCCGGCGGTCCGTGGCCGACATCACGATGTTGTCGACCGACACCGAATATGGGCCCTATCCCTATGCCGGCATTCCCTGGTTCAGCACCGTCTTCGGTCGCGACGCGATCATCACCGCGCTGGAGACGCTGTGGCTGGACCCGGCGATCAGCCGCGGCGTGCTCGGCTATCTGGCCGCGCATCAGGCAACCGAATATGACGCCGCCGCCGATGCCGAACCGGGCAAGATCCTGCATGAAGTGCGCCATGGCGAAATGGCGGAACTGGGCGAAGTCCCCTTCCGCCATTATTATGGCAGCATCGATTCGACGCCTCTGTTCGTGATGCTGGCCGGGGCCTATCTGGAAAGAACGGGCGACAGCGGCTTCATCGCCTCCATCCTGCCCCATGTCGAGGCTGCCCTGAGGTGGATAGACGAGCATGGCGACCGCGACGGCGACGGGTTCGTCGAATATGGCCGGCTGACCGACCAGGGGCTTGTCAATCAGGGATGGAAGGACAGCCATGATTCGGTCTTCCATGCCGATGGCAGCATTGCGCGCGGCCCGATCGCGCTGGCGGAGGTGCAGGCCTATGTCTATGGCGCCTGGCGGGCGGCGGAGGCGATCTTCACCGCCCTGGGCGATCCGGACAGGGCGCTGAACCACCGCGCGCGGGCGGACGATCTGCGCGATCGTTTCGACGCCGCCTTCTTCGACGCCGGGATCGGCACCTATGTGCTGGCGCTGGATGGGGATAAGAGGCCGTGCCGCGTCCGCTCCTCCAATGCCGGGCACGTGCTGTTCACCGGCCTCGCGAAGGAGGCGCGCGCCGACATGGTGGTGCACACGCTGATGGCGCCTGCCTCCTTTTCCGGCTGGGGCGTGCGGACCATCGCCTCGACGGAGGCGCGCTACAATCCGATGAGCTATCATAACGGATCGATCTGGCCGCATGACAATGCGCTGATCGCGGCGGGCTTTTCCCGCTATGGCTACCGGACGCAGGCGGCCCAGATCTTCGAGGGGCTGTTCGCGGCCGCGACCTATGTCGACCTGATGCGGCTGCCCGAACTGTTCTGCGGCTTTCCCCGGCGGCGGGCGCAGGGGCCGACATTCTATCCCGTGGCGTGCAGCCCGCAGGCCTGGTCCGCGGCGGCGCCCCTGTCGCTGATCCAGTCGAGCCTGGGCCTGACCTTCGATGTCGCGGGGGCGGAGATTGCCCTGCGCGATCCCACCCTGCCCCGCTTCATCGACGAGCTGACGCTCTACGGCCTGCGCCTCGGGGACGCGGCGGTGGACATCGCCTTCGACCGGATGGGCGACAAGGTGGTGGTGAAGCCGCTCGACCGGAAGGGGCATGCGCGCGTCGTGACCATTGCCTGACAAATGGCGCTTGGCATTGCCGCAAATGGGCTTACATCCCCGGCCATTGGCTGACAGGATGGAATGAAGCATGGCAGGGACGGCGCTGATCACCGGAGCAACCGCGGGCATAGGCGCCGCATCGGCGCGGCGTTTCGTCGCCGCCGGGTGGAAGGCGATAGTCACCGGGCGCCGCGCCGAACGGCTGGACGCGCTGGTTGAGGAACTGGGCGCGGACAGGGTGCATGCGATCAGCTTCGACATGCGCGACGAAGCCGCCATCGACGCGGCCTTGGCCGCCCTGCCTCCGGGCTTTGCCGATGTCGACCTGCTGATCAACAATGCGGGACTGGCATTGGGCACCGCGCCGGCGCAGCAGGCCGATCTCGACCAGTGGCGCCAGATGATCGACACCAATGTCACCAGCCTCGTCACCATCACCCACAAGCTGCTGCCCCGCCTGATCGAGCGCAGGGGCGCGATCATCAACATCAGCTCGGTCGCGGCGACCTATCCCTATGCGGGCGGCAACGTCTATGGCGGGACCAAGGCGTTCGTCAGCCAGTTCTCGCTGGGGCTGCGGTCGGACCTGCATGGCACGGGGGTCCGCGTGACGTCCATCGAACCGGGCATGGTCGAAACCGAATTCACCCTGGTCCGCACTGGCAGCCAGGCGGCATCGGACGCGCTCTATGGCTCCGCCAATCCGATGACGGCGGAAGATATTGCGGAAACCCTGTTCTGGGTCGCCAGCCAGCCGCCCCATCTGAACCTCAACCGCATCGAACTGATGCCGGTCACCCAGTCCTTCGCCGGCTTCCAGGTCGCTCGCGAGGGCTAGGCAGCGTGGACATGGTCATGACCTCGCCGGACTGATTGATCGGGTGGCTGCAAGACATTCCGAATTCGTCCACGCGGCCGGGAACCTATTCCCTCATCCGTCAACTTGCCCATCACGCCACGCCATTGTGACATCCCCGTCACAAAAACGTCTCCCTCCAGTCAAACACCCCACATCGCAGTGCAACATTGAACCGCTAGGGCGCCCCCCAATCCACGATTGCGGAAAAAGGGGAAGTCCACATGCATATCGCCACCGCCCTGCTGATGGCCTCGACGGCCATGGCCGCCATGCCAGCCTTCGCGCAGGAAGCCGCGCCCGTTCCGTCCGCCGCCGACGCGGCGGTCGAGGGTGCGAACATCATCGTCTTCGGCCGGGGCGAAACCCGTCAGGTTCAGGAAATCCAGGCGCAGGACATCGTCACCCTGACGCCTGGCACCAACCCGCTGAAGGCCATTGAAAAGCTGCCCAGCGTCAATTTCCAGTCGGCCGATCCCTTCGGCAACTATGAATGGTCGCAGCGCGTCACCATCCGCAGCTTCAGCCAGAACCAGCTCGGCTTCACCTTCGACGGCATTCCGCTGGGCGACATGAGTTACGGCAATCACAACGGCCTGCACATCACCCGCG
Source organism: Sphingobium sp. SA916 (assembly GCF_002894065.1). Taxonomy (NCBI): domain Bacteria; kingdom Pseudomonadati; phylum Pseudomonadota; class Alphaproteobacteria; order Sphingomonadales; family Sphingobiaceae; genus Sphingobium; species Sphingobium sp. SA916. The sequence continues at coordinate 13,310 of NZ_LXYF01000045.1, read as the reverse complement.
CGATCAGCTCGGAAAATATCGGCAGCGTGCGCGTGTCGCAGGGCGCCGGCTCCATCGGCACCCAGGCGACCAATGCGCTGGGCGGCACGATCGAACATTTCTCCGCCGATCCAGCCGACTATCTGACCGGCGGTGCGCTGGCCGGCCAGGGCAACCTCACCTATGGCAGCGACGAAAGCTGGCGCGGCTTCGCCCGTCTGGCGCTGGGCAGCCGCGACGGCATCCGGGGCTATGTCTCCTACGCCTATGGCTCGACCGACAAATATAAGGGCAATGGCACGCAGGACCAGCATATGGGCAATGCCAAGGTCGTGATCCCTGTCGGCGATGTGACGGTCGACGGCTGGCTCAGCTATTCCGACCGGCGGGAACAGGATTATCAGGACATGTCGATGTCGATGATCCGGCGGCTGGGCTGGGATTGGGACAACACATATCCCGATTATGCCCGCGCCATCGACTATGCCAGCCGCCTGAACGATGTCGATCGGGTCAGCAACAGCGGCGGGTCGCCCTTCCCCGATGGCCGCTACGACTATAGCGGCGCGCCCGTTTCCGGCGGGCAGGTCTATCCCGGCAACGTCACCAGCGCGGACGACGCCTATTATGACGCCGCCGGCCTGCGCAAGGACTGGCTGGGCGCTCTGGGCATCGCCGCCCCACTGGGCGAGCGGGCCAGCTTCAAGCTCAAGGGCTATTATCACCACAACAAGGGCATGGGCCTGTGGGCGACGCCCTATGTCCCCAGCCCCAACGGCGTGCCGATGTCGGTCCGCACCACCGAATATGAAATGGACCGGATCGGCGTCTTCGGCAGCGTCGACTTCGCGCTGGGCATCCAGAATTTCACGGTCGGCGGCTGGTATGAGAACAACGAATTCAACCAGGCCCGCCGCTTCTACGCCTTCGCCAGCCGGACCGAGCCGGGCCTCAGCTTCCGCGACTATCCGAAGAACCCCTTCGCGACCCAGTGGGAATTCGACTTCACCACCGACACCATCCAATATCATGTCCAGGACAGGATCGACCTTGGCATGGTGAAGATCGACCTGGGCTGGAAGGGGTTCAAGGTCACGAACGAAGCCGACGCCGTGGTGCAGGCCAGCTTCCCGGAGGGCCGCATCAAGGCCGAGGACTGGTTCCAGCCCCATGCCGGTTTCGCGGTCGAACTGTCTCAAAACGCAGAGGTCTTCGGCGGCTTCACCCAGGCGACCCGCGCCTTCGCCAGCGCGACGACGACCGGTCCCTTCTCGACCAACCAGACCGGCTTCGACGCGATCAAGGGCAGGCTGAAGCCCGAAGCATCGGACACCTATGAACTGGGCCTGCGCTACCATGACGGCGTCTTCAACGGCGTGATCGGCGCCTATCTGGTCAACTTCCGCAACCGCCTTCTCGCGGTGCAGGTCGGCAGCCCCATTCAGGGCTTCGCCTCGGCGCTCCAGAATGTCGGCAATGTCCGCGCGATCGGCGTGGAAGCGGCGGGCACGCTGACGCTGGGCGGCGGTTTCAGCCTCTATGGCTCCTACAGCTACACCGACTCCACCTATCGCGACGATGTGGTGGACGACAGCGGCGCCGTCACGCCGATCAAGGGCAGGACCGTCGTCGACAGCCCCAAGCATATCGCCCGGGGCGAGATCAGCTACGACCATGAGGGCGCGTTCGGCCGGATCGGCGTCAACTACATGTCGCGCCGCTATTACACCTACACCAACGATCAATCGGTGCCGGGCCGGGTGATCGTGGACGCCAGCGTCGGCTATCATTTCAACGAGAATCTGGAATTGCAGCTCAACGCCACCAACCTGCTGGACAAGCGCTATGTCAGCACCATCGGCTCGGGCGGTTTCGGCAATAGCGGCGATGCGCAGACCCTGCTGGTCGGCGCTCCCTCGCAATTCTTCGCTACCTTGAAGGCGGGATTCTAAGGCGATGAACAAGGCCGCGCTGCTCCTCGCCGCCCTCGCCGCCCTTCCGGGCGCGGCGCTGGCGAACCCGGTCCTGCTGATCTCCATCGACGGGCTGCGTCCGGGCGACGTGCTGGAAGCGGACAGGCGCGGCCTTGCCATCCCCAATCTGCGCCGCTTCGTGAAGGAGGGGGCCTCCGCTTCGGGCGTGACGGGGGTGCTGCCCACTCTCACCTACCCCAGCCATACGACGCTGATCACCGGCGTTGCGCCCGCGCGGCACGGGATCACCGCCAATAACAGCTTCGATCCCAATGGCATCAACCAGAGCGGCTGGACCTGGTACGCCTCCGACATCCGGGTGCCGACATTGTGGGAAGCGGCGACGAAGGCCGGGCTCACCACCGGCAATGTCCATTGGCCGGTCAGCGTCGCGGCCAGCGGCGTGACCTGGAACCTGCCGCAGATCTGGCGCACCGGCCATGCCGACGACGTGAAGCTGCTGGATGCGCTGGCGACGCCGGGCCTCAGGTCGGAACTGGAACGCGCGACCGGCACGCCCTATGCCATGGGGATCGATGAAAGCCTGTCGGGCGATGAAAATCGCGGCCGCTTCGCCAACGCCCTGATCGAAAGCCACAGACCCGGTTTCCTGACCGTCTACCTGACCGCGCTGGACCATGAGCAACATGCGAAGGGTCCGGACACGGCCGAAGCGAAGACCGTGCTGGAAAAGATCGACGGCATCGTCGGCCGGATCGTCGCGGCGGAGCGCAAGGCGCATCCCGATGCGGTGATCGCGCTGGTCAGCGACCATGGCTTCCAGGCGACGCACAGCGCCGTCAACCTTTTCCGCCCCTTTATCGACGAAAAGCTGATCGTGCTGGACAAGGACGGCAAGGTCGCATCCTGGCTGGCCATGCCCTGGATTTCCGGCGGATCGGCCGCGATCATGCTGGCCCGGCCGGAGGATGAGGCACTCGCCGCGCGGGTCAGGGCGCTGCTCGACAGGCTGGCCGCCGATCCCGCCCATGGCATTGCCCATATCGCCGACCGCGAACGGATCGCCCGCATGGGCGGCAATCCGCAGGCGGCCTTCTACGTCGATCTCCAGCCCGGCTTCGTGACCGACATCTTCCGCGGCCCCGCCGCGCCCCTGGTGGCGCCCGTCCCGATCAGGGGCATGCATGGCTATTTTCCGGGACCGGCCAATCTGCAATCGACCTTCCTGCTGATGGGCGAAGGCGTACCCGCCGGGCGGAAGCTGGGACAGATCGACATGCGGGCCATCGCCCCCACCCTGGCGCGGATCATGGGCGCCAGTCTGCCCGATGCCGAAAAGCCGGCGATCGATCTGCGCCCCTGACCCGGCGGCGATGGCGGATGAGTCCTTAGTCTGATCCTCAGGGTCAGACCGCCGCCTCGAACCCCCGCATCAGCGCGATGGCGGAGTTGCGGAAGCGGGGGTCGCTGGTCACCTCGTCCCCGACCCAGTCCGGCAGGTCGAAGCGTTCGTCAATCGACCGCATCTCGACCTCCGCCAGGACCAGCCCTTCCGCCGCCCCGGCAAAGACGTCGACTTCCCAGACCTTGCCATCATGCGGCACGCGATAGCGGGTCTTCCTGATCAGCGTATCGACGCAGAGCCGGTCGAGCATGTCCTCCGCATCCGCCGCGGGTATCGCATATTCGAACTCGTCCCGGACCAGGCCCGCCCGCGCACTCTTGACGGTAAGCCAGGCCCCGTCCGCCGACAGGCGCACCCGCACGCTGGCATGGCCGTCATGCGCGACATAACCCTGCCGCAAGTCCCGCCCCGCGTCCGCCATCGCCCGCCATTCATCGCTCACGACCAGGAATTTCCGTTCGATCTCGACTGCCATGAACGCTCCGACGAAGGATCGCCAGCGGCCGGCGAACTGATCCATGTTTAGCGCATGTCGGACATGAACGGGAGTCGGTTCGTCGCGATTGAGCAATGACTCTTCCCGCACCGGCCGGCATGGAAGGGCGGCCGCCCCATGCGGTCATAGGTTGATCCGGCGCGCTTTCTCCTACATTCTAAGGCACGCTGCGTAAAATCGGGGGCAGGTTGCGCGCTCCCGGTCTCCGTTGCCGCATCCTTTCAGGCAGAAACCCCTTTCCCACTTTTCTGCACGATGCTCCAGGACGGAACGGCAGCATATAGGCTGTATCGACAGCCAGCCCTGACAGGAGAAAAGCCATGCGCGTGATGGTGCTCGTAAAGGCCACTGAGGACAGCGAACGAGGTTTCGTCGCGACTCCGGAGACTCAGGCGGCGATGGAAGCCATGGGCCGGTTCAACGAAGAACTGGCGGAGGCCGGCATCCTGCTCGCCGCCGACGGCCTGACGCCCTCTTCCCAAGGCAAGCGGATCGCCTTCAACGGTCCGAACCGGACGGTCATCGACGGCCCTTTCGCACAGGCCCGCGAACTGGTCGCCGGCTTCTGGCTGTGGGAAGTCAAGGACATGGAAGAGGCCGTCGCCTGGGCGAAGCGCTGCCCCAACCCCATGCCGGGGCCGAGCGAGATCGAAATCCGGCCGGTTTACGACCTGGCCGATCTTTCCTGAGATGCCGGGGGGCAACAGGTCAAGGATTCGACGGGAAGGGCGCATATCCCCTCCCCCCGCGCCAGGGGCCCGTGGCAGGGAGCGGTTCGAAGCTGCCGGGCCCTAACCGCGATGACGGATTGGCGGAACCTCTTCGCCTGTTTTCAATATCCAGGATCGGTCCAGATCGCGGACCGAGCGGCATCCCATCAAAATGAGCGTGCGATGCAAATCCGATCGCAACAGCTCGATGATCTCCCCAACACCCTTTTCTCCAGCCACCGCCAAACCGTAAAGATAGGGGCGGCCCAGGAAGACGCCGGTCGCGCCAAGGCACAGGGCCGTCACAATATCCGCCGCCCGCCTTACCCCGCCATCCAGATAGATTTCGGCCCGACCGCCGATCCTGTCGGAAATGGCCGGCAATGCATCGATCGACGCCATGGCCCGATCGAGCTGACGCCCGCCATGGTTGGACACGACAATGCCATCGGCGCCGACAAGATCGATCGCCTTTTCCGCGTCATCGGCGTCCAGAATGCCCTTGATGTAGAAGCGTCCCCGCCACTGGTCCCGCATCCATCGCAGGTCGTCCCAGCCCAGATCCTGCTGCATGGCGCGCCAAGCCTGCCTTGCCCCAGCCGCCCCGTCGAACCGCAACCTTTCTGCCTCGACATAATGAACCGGCACATTGCGGCGATGCAGCAGCGCGTTCGCCATCCATCGGGGCCGGCGCGCGATGTCCAGAATGCGCGCGGGTGTAAGAACCGTAGGCATGCCTATTCCGGCTCGGCGCTCGCCTTCGCGATTTCCCGGCACGGGCACGTCGACGGTGACGATCAGGGCGCCATAGCCCGCATCGCTCGCGCGCCGCATCAACCAGGACGCCACCGGCCGGTCGGCAAAGGGATAGAGCTGAAACCAGTGGTTGCTCTTCGTGGCCTGCGCGACCTCCTCGATCGAATAGCAGGACGCCGTGCTCAGCGCCAGTCGGGTGCCCGCCGCCTCCGCGGCGCGCGCGGCTGCGACATCCCCGCTCCAATGCGAGGCGCCGGCCAGCCCGGTCGGCGCCAGCGCGACCGGAAGGCTGACGTCGACGCCGCACATGATCGTGCCCAAGGACGGCGCCGCCTGTCCTGTCAGACAGCGCTGCCGCAATTTCCAGCGGGTGAAGGCGGCCTCATTGTCGAGCCGCGTCAGATGATCTCCCGCACCGCTTTCCACATATGTCCAGATCATGTCGGGAAGGATGCGGCGCGCCCGCTTCCGGTAATCCTCTATGTTCTGCAGCGCGCTGAAATCCCGCCAAGCATATCGAAACGCCATTGAATCTCCAAATCTGCGCCTGACCGCATCGTCCCCATGCCCGCGCCGGAAGGCCGCCGGGCCGACCTGCCCGGCCTTATCCGGCGGCAGGAAAAACCTTGCCGGGGTTCAGCAGGTTCAGCGGGTCGAGAGCCTGTTTGAGCGACCGCATCAGCGCGATTTCCTCCCGGGAGCGCGATCGATCGAGAAATTCCAGCTTCGCCTGCCCGATGCCATGTTCGGCGGCTATCGAACCGCGATATTGACGGATAGCGTCATAGACCAGGCATTCGGTCGCATGCATGACCTGCGGATCATGCAAGGCGGGGTGGCTCACGATCAGATGCATGTTGCCGTCGCCGCCATGTCCATAGTGCAGGACCACGGCGCCCGGCAGCATCTCGCCCATTTTCGCATCGGTCTGTTTGATGAACCGGTCCATATCGAGCAGCGAAAGACTGATGTCGAAGCCCGCAAAAGGGGAGAGGGCCGCCAGCGGTTCGAGCAGATCTTCCCGCAAGGCCCAGATATTCTGCCTTTCACGCTCCGACTGGGCAATGACGACATCATGGACGAGCCCGCCGTCGAATATGGCCGACAGGACTTCCTCGAACACCTGCCGATCGCGCTCCGGGTGAGAACCCAGCGCTTCGACTATCGCATATAGTCGATATTCCGGCGACATGGGCAAGGGACGGCGGGCCGATTGCGCCTGGCCGATGACGTTGAAAAAATCCCTCCACATCAGTTCGAAGCTGGACAGCCGCCCGTCCAGATCCCGTTGCAACCGGCGAAGCAGCCGGCTTGCCTGCTCGACCGTATCGAACGCCAACAGGGCGGTCTGCGCCGTCGTGGGAAGCGGCCGCAGCCGCAGGACCGCCTGGGTGACGATGGCCAGCGTGCCCTCGCTGCCGATGAAAAGATGCTTCCAGTCATAGCCGGCATTGTCCTTCAGCACCTTGCCCAATCTCGACACCACCGTGCCATCGGCAAGGACCGCTTCCAGCCCCAGCACCATATCGCGCATCATGCCCCAGCGCAGGGTTCTGAGGCCGCCCGCATTGGTCGCTATGTTGCCGCCGATCGTCGCGCTGCCGCGCGATCCGATGTCCAGCGGCATCAGCAGGCCCTTGCCGGCGGCTGCCTCCTGCAGGGACTGGAGAGTGACGCCGGCTTCGGCGGTGATGGTCATGGCATCCTCGTCGATCTCAAGGACCCTGTTCATCCGTTCGAGCGACAGGATGATGCCGCCATCCGTGCAGGCCGTGCCGCCGACGCCCCCTGTCCCGCCGCCCAGAACGGTGACCGCGATGCGTGCCTTGCGCGCCGCCTCCATCACCCGCGCCACCTCCCCCGCGCTTCCCGGGCGGACGACGCAGGATGGAGAGCAGGTGTAGAGGCCAAGCAGGTCCGTTCGATAGCGCTGGTCGATTTCATCCCCGGCAAAGCAATGGGCCCTGCCGACGATGGATCGAAGTTCTTCCCTATGATCCATCACGAGAACTGGCTTCCTTTCAGCGAATATTTCCCTGGACTGCGCCAGGGGCGGCTTCCGGGAACTTGCCCCGCAAGCCGCCTCGACCTCAAAAGTTCGCGCCCAGCGTGACGCCATAGGTGCGGGGTGCGGCGGCCGCATATTTGGCGCCGGCCGTCGACCCGGTCGTGGCGATGGTGTAATATTTCTCGCCCGTCAGGTTGTTCGCCCACAACCGCACGTTGAAAGTGCCGCCCGGCGCGGTCCACTGGACCGATCCATTGACGATGTCCGTCCTGGGCTGGCGCGTCAGCGGACTGCTGAAGACGTCATATTCATAATTGCCGCCATGCGCCCAGGATGCCGACAGGTCGAAATCCCCAAGGTCGGTCGGCAGCGTATAGAGAAGCTGAAGATTGCTGGAGAAGGGCGGAGCCTGGATCAGCCTGTTGCCCGATACGTCGCAGCTTCGTTGCGTCGCCGGGGCGGAACCCTGGACCGCGGGATAGGGATTGGGTCCACTACATCTGGCGGGATCATAGGGTGTGGGCGCGTTCGGCGGCAGCAGGAAGAAGGAAGGGGCATTCCGGAAATCCTTGTACCGCCCGTCCAGCAATCCGATGGAGGCGCTGACCGTCAGATTGCGGACCGGGATCGCGGATATTTCGAAGTCGATCCCCTTGATGGTGGCCTTGCTCGCATTGGTGAGGGTCGTTCCCGTCGGCAGGACGATCTGCACCTGAAGGTCTGAATATTCATAGAGGAAGGCTTCAGCATTCACGCGCAGGCGGCGATTGAGGAATTCGGACTTGAAACCTATCGTATAGGCATCCAGCGTCTCGGGATTTACCGGCGGAGGCAGAGTGGTCGTGCCCGCGACGATGCCGGTAAAATTATATATGCCCGATTTGAAGCCCCGATTATACGCAATATAGCCCATGAGATCGTCGGAGAAATGATGATCGATCGAAGCCCGGCCGGTCACGCTGTTGAATGTCTTTGCATCCTCGAACGGGCCGAATGTGACAGCCGCGCCCGTGGCGGGCAGCAATCGGGCAACGGCATCGAGCGACCGGCGGTCCGAAGTATAGCGCAAGCCCAGCGTCAGGTTGGTCCTCGGCAGGATTTCCGTTGTCACCTGCCCGAAGCCGGCGATCGAATTGGTCCGCTGAACCGCGTCGGTATGCGATTTGGAGGTGCCGAACGCCTGCCCCTCATAGGTCGCGTCCATGAAGGACCGGTCATGCAGGTAGAAGGCGCCCAAAATCCATTTGACCGCAGAACCTTCGGGCGAGAGCAGTTGCACCTCCTGCGTGAACGTGCGCCCGCCCATGGCGAATTCGCGCGTCTGGAAGAAGGGGCTGGGCGATCCGTCGCTGTCGCTGACCACGGGATCGACGACGGTCTTGCTGAACGCGCTTATCAGCACGAGCCGCGCAGATCCGAAATCATGCGTCAACTTGCCGCTCAGGGACCGGGTGGTCGACTTTTGCACGGTGTCGAGATTGGACATTACGTCGTAGAATCCCAGCCCCGCCGCATCCGCGCTGTAACCGTCCCGCGTAAAGGTTCCTGCAATCGAGCGCCCCGGCTGCCCCTGATCGGAACTGCGCCGGTCATAGCTGCCCGCGACCAGCAGCGACGTCTCTTCGCCCATGTTCCAGAGCAGCTTGGCGCGCCCTCCCCAGCCCGACATGCTGTTGGCTTCGTTCCCTGTCGTGCCGTTGACGCCCCAGCCCTTGCGCTGGTCGATGCCCTGCAGGGCGAAATTGATCGCGACGGTGTCGGTAAGACCGGTCGATCCATAGAGCTGGCCAGAGATCGTGTCGTAATTTCCATAGCTGGCGGTCGCGCTGGCGGAGGGGTCGAAGCTTGGGTCTCTGGTGCGGATGTGGATCACGCCGCCCGTCGCATTCCGCCCGAACAAGGTGCCCTGAGGGCCCTTGAGAACCTCGATCGAGCTGATCGAATTGAGCTGGAAGACACCAGCCGAACCGGTCGGCAGATAAACGTCGTCCACGAACAGCGCCACCGCAGGCTCATTGCCGATGGCGACCGAATTGGTGCCCACCCCGCGAAGAAACGGCGTAAGGCCCCAGGCGGAGTGGTTCAGTTGCAGGCCGGGAACCATCTGAGCGATCACGTCCGGCTGGGTGATGCCCAGCTTGATCGCCTGTTCCGACGTGATGGCCGTTACCGAGATCGGGACGTTCTGCAGATTTTCCGACCGGCGTTGCGCCGTGACGACGATGTCGGCCAGGCTTGCACCCTCTTGCCCCGCCTCGGTCGTCCCCTGCGCCATGGCCGGCATGGCGATCAGGCTGGCGCAGACCAATATTGTCCGGTGGATCGTCCTTTTTGTCATGATACCTCCCCTTGTTGATATTCGTCGCGGGCAAGGCCGCGTCTTTTTCGGTGCGTCTATCCGGGTTTAGCCTCGATGGATGCGGCAGCCGCCGCGGCCGCCTGAAGCGCGAACATCCGATCCATGCCGAAGATCGCCAGCTTTGCTCCGGCATCGCGGGCATGCCGGACCTGCCGGGCGGTGGCGCACACGGCGATGCCGGCAATGGCTGCATCGCGCGCCGCGCGGCAGATCCGGTCCATCGCGGCGGCATGCGCCGGCGACCCCACCGGATGGCCGATCGACACGGCAAGGTCGAACGGTCCCATGCACAGGCCGTCGATGCCCGGAACAGCGGCGATCTGCTCCACCATGTCCAGTCCGGCCAGGGTCTCGATCTGAACGATCGCGGCCAGATGATCATTTGCCTGTTCCAGATATGGCTGCAGCGAAGCCCCATAATCGCATGCGCGGACTGCCCCAGCGCCCCGCGCGCCGTCCGGCGGGAAACGGACTTCAGCGACGATCCTTTCGGCCTGGGCGACGCTTTCCACGCGCGGCACGATGACGCCCGCCGCCACCAGGTCCAGGGCTCTGCCGATGTCCGGACCGATCGCCGCCACACGGACCAGCGCGGGCAGACCGGCGACGTCGGCGGCGCGGATCAGCGCCTCAAGCTCCGCAATGCCGAACGCGGCATGTTCGGCGTCGAGCACCAGCGCATCGAAGCCGATGCCACCCAGGGATTCGACGAGCGAGGGAGCAGGCAGGGAGATGAACATGCCGATCAGACCGCCCTGCCTCAATCGATCGCGCATGCGGTGCAGCCTCATGGGATCGAACGCCGGTCCACCGGGTCGGCCATTCGGCCGGCAAAGGTGGAACACAGGGCCGCGAGGAAGGCGGGCATGGCCAGCAGGATGAGCACCAGCCTGAATTCGCCGGTCATATCCTTTGAAATGCCGACGGCGACCGGCGCCACGAAACCGGCAAGATTGCCGAAAGAATTGGTGAGCGCACCCGCTGCTGCGGCTGCCGCGCCAAAGACATGGACCCGCGGAATGGCCCAATAGGATGCGGACGCCATCGAACTCAGCGCAACGCCCAGCGACAGCAGCCACAACCCGGAAAGCGCGCTGTCGTCAAGGAGCAGCGCGCCGGCGATCGTGATCGCTCCCGACGCCAAGCAGGGCAGGATGGCGTGCCAGTAACGCTCGTTGGTCGAAGCTGAATGCCAGGCCCAGAGCGGCGTGAGCAGTGCCGCAAGCACCCATGGCACCGTGCTGAACAACCCGGACTCGAGCGTCGACATGCCGGTCGACCGGATGATCTGGGGGAACCAGAAGATGATGGCCTGGCTGCTCAGCCCTATGCAGAAATATTGCAGGCTGAGCAGGAGCACCTGGGGATGCGTCAATGCGTCCCGCCAGGACCCGGCCTGACGATGGGCGCCGTCCGCCATCAGCCGGGCGGACAGGGCCTTTTTCTGATCGTCGGAAAGCCAGGGCACGTCGTCGATGCGCTCGGGCAGCGATTTCAGCACCAGAATGGCGACGAGAAACGCCGGCGCGCCTTCGATGATGAACAGCCAACGCCAATCCACCGCCATCAGGAGACCCGTGGTCAGCGGCGCGCCAATCGCCAGCGACGCTGGCATCATCGCGATCATCAGCCCCATGACCTTCGACATTGCGCGCCGGTCGAACCATTGCGCGAGATAATAGACGATGGCAGGCACGAACCCCGCTTCAGCAATGCCCAGGGCCAGACGAACCGCATAGAAGCTTCCGGCATCGGATATGAACCCGGTGGCAATCGCGATAAGGCCCCAGGCGACCAGCAGGGCCGCGATCCACCGGCGCGCGCCTATTCGGGCGAGCAGCAGGTTGGCGGGTACGCCGGCGAAGAAGAAGCCGATGTAGAAGAGGCCCGCCCCCATCCCGTAAGCCGATGCCGACAGGCCGATATCCGCGCGCATGTTGAGGGCGGCGATGCCCACATTGGTGCGATCGACGATATTCACGAAAACGCACAGCGCCAGCGTAGGTAGAATATGCCGCGCCGCGAGATCGACCGGAGATTTCTCCAACTCGCCCCTCCTGTTTATATTTGTACGCATGCATATCTTATCAACTGTAGACTGTCGACAGTTTTTTGCTTTTTTCAAATGCTGAAAAGAGGAAGTCCGAAACCCCCAAAAATATCATTTTTTCAATCGATTACTCTCAAAGAGCGCAGATTCCGCGCCGGGCGCCCCGTCGCACGCCGGAAAAGCATAGCTGAGGGATTCAGCCATATTTCCTCGATTCGATATGCAAGCATATGACATGACAATGATCCGTCCATTGTCAGGCGAAGGCCTGGCTTGCCGTTCGACCTTGAACAGGACAAGGACCTTATCTTACAGCCAGCACCTCAATGTGAGACGATCGGATGGAAAATCGTCATAAAGGCGGTGGAACGGCAATGGCGCGCGCGAGCACTGATGACATGAATTTCACCGCGGTTCGAACCAGCTCGATCGTCAGCGAGGTATATGCCCAGATCAGGGAAAAGCTGCTGTCAGGGGAATTCCTCGCCGGGCAACCGTTGCGGGAGTCCGTGCTCGCGACGAGGATGGCCGTCAGCCGCGCCCCCGTGCGCGAAGCGCTTCGGTTGCTCGAACAATCCGGACTGATCGTGAAGGCGCATAATCGATCCTATGTCGTTGCTCCGTCCGCGCCGGGCGACATGCCCGAACTGGCCGCGCTTCGGGCGGCTGACGAGATATTGGCCATTCGCATCCTCGTGCAGCGCAAGACCGATCTCGGTCCGCTAGCCGCCGTGGTGGATGGAATGCGGGCGGCGCAGGCCAATTCCGATGTGGAAACCATCTCCGCGCTGGACATCGAATTCCATATGACGCTGGTCCGGCTCACCGGACTTCCGCGATTGATCTCACGCTACGACCAACTGAGAGATCAAATTCGGTTCGCCATGCTCTCGGTCGAGGATTTGCACGGCCGTGTCTTGCAGGACCAGGCGGTCATGCATGAGGAATTGCTGACGGCATTGCTGAACGCCCAGCAAAGCGGCCGCGCCGCCGACCTTCTGCGCCTGTGGGAAGAACATGTCTTCTTTTCCATGAACCCGGCAGATCACATCATTCCCTTGCACGATGACGACCCGACCTGAGCGCCGGATCGAACAAAGGGCATCGAACGCCATGGGAAACCTATCTCCTCCGCCGCGTTCCTTCATCACGAAGGAGACCTGTCATGTTGAGGACTTTGGCATTGCTCGGCGTCGCGGCCTTGGCCGGGCGGCAACTCTTGAAAGGCGGACGCCCAACCTGGTCCACGCCCGTTACAGGAAACCGGGATTCAGCAGCGGAGCATGATGAACAGACCGCGGCGCATCGGCAACAGGCCGACACCCCCGGCGAAGTGGGACATCGCCCGGTCGATCTGGAAGGTCCCGAACATCCCGACGGATCGCAACGCGCGGACGAACATTACCGGCCCGACATTCATGCAACGGTCGCTCCGGAGGACAAGGAAAGCCTGCGTCCCGTCACCCTGAAATCGGCGCGAGGCCCAACTGACGCCTAGAGCCAATCGACATTCAGAAGATGACGAGCCGAGCCGAAGGCCACCGAAGGTAAAATGGTGGTTTTCCGTGACCCGGAGCGCAGCCTACTCAAAGTAGGTGAGCACCGGAAGCACG
>NZ_LXYF01000044.1:0-57755 GCF_002894065.1 Sphingobium sp. SA916 | reverse complement strand
GGGGCGCTGGCCCGGGCCTGCGCCGATCCGGGCGACGTCCGCGCCATGGCCCTGCGCGCCCGGGCCGATGCCCGCGCCCGCTTCAGCGAGGCCGCGCATTGCGCCAAGGTCTGCGCCATCTACGAAGCGTTGCGGCCATGATGGGCGTGGTGAAGCGGCATTTCCTCTGGGCGGCGCTGTTCAGTGCGCTCGCCAATCTGCTGTTCCTCGCGCCGACGCTCTACATGCTGCAAATCTATGACCGGGTCGTGCCGACGCGGGGCGGGACCACGCTCGCCTTCCTGACGGTGGCGCTGCTGCTGGCCTATGCCACCCTCTCCCTGCTGGAATATATCCGCTCGCGCATATTGGTGCGGGCGAGCATCGGGCTGGACCGGCGGCTGGCGCGGACGCTGATCGCCGCCACGCTGCGCCAGCAGGCGGGGGAGGGGATCGGGCGCAGGAGCCGCCAGCCGATCCGCGAATGCGACCAACTCCGCCAGACGCTGACCGGTCCGGCCATGTTCGCGCTGTTCGACGCGCCGTGGACGCCGATCTACATCCTCGTCTGCGCGCTGATCCACCCGCTGATCGGGCTGATGGCGCTGGCAGGCAGCCTGACGCTGGTCGCCATAGCCTGGGCCAGCGACCGGGCGACGCGCCGGCCCCTTTTGCAGGCCAATGCCGCCGCGAACCTGTCCTACAGCAGCCAGGAACAGACGATGCAGGGGGCCGAAGCGGTGCGGGCGCTGGGCATGCAGGGCGCGATGGTCCGACGGCACCTTACGGAGCGGGAGGACATGCTCGGCTGGCAGGCGGAGGCCAGCTTCGCCGCCGGCAGCCGCATGGCGGTGAGCCGCTTCCTGCGCAACATGCTGCAATCCGGCGCGCTGGGACTGGGGGCGTTGCTGGCGATAGACGGGCAGATTTCCGGCGGCGCGATCTTCGCCTCCTCCTTCCTGCTGGGGCGGGCGGTTGCGCCGGTCGACCAGCTTGTGGGAAGCTGGCGCAGCTTCGTCGCGGCGCGGGCCTCCCATGGGGAGGTCATGGCCTGGCTCGACGGCGCGGCGGACGACATGCCCCAGACCAGCCTGCCTCGCCCGAAAGGCCAGGTGGATGTGGAGCGCGTGACCATCGAGGACCCGCATTCCCAACGGCTGATCCTCAACAACCTCTCCTTCGCGGTCGGACCGGGGGAGATGGTGGCGGTGATCGGCGCGAGCGGCGCGGGCAAGTCCACGCTGGCGCGGCTGGTGGCGGGCGCCATCGCCTGCGACCGGGGCGAAATCCGCATCGACGGGGCGGAACGGTCGCAATGGGACGGCGATGCGCTGGCGGTGCATGTCGGCTATATGCCGCAGCAACTTTCCCTTTTTGCGGGGTCGATCCGCGACAATATCGCCCGCTTTGCCGATCCGGACGCCGATGCGCGGATAGACGCCGACGTCATTGCGGCGGCACAGGCGTGCGGCGTGCATGAGATGATCCTGCGCCTGCCGCAGGGCTATGACACCATGCTGGGCTGGGGCGGCATGGGGCTGTCCATGGGCCAGACGCAGCGGATCGCGCTGGCCCGCGCCCTGTTCCGCGACCCGGCGGTGCTGATCCTGGACGAACCCAATGCGCATCTCGATTCCGATGGGGAGGCGCAACTGATCGCGGCATTGGCCAGGGCCAAGGCGCGCGGGGCGGCGATCATGGTGACGGCGCACCGGACCGGCCTGCTGGGACCGGCGGACCGCATACTCGTGCTGGACAATGGCCGCATGCGGATGAGCGGGCCGCGCGATCAGGTGCTGGGCGCGCTGACCCGTCCCCGTCCCGCGCCTGTGGCGGGAGCGGCCTGATGCTGATGCGGACCACGCGGCCCTTGCTGTTGCCGCCGCCCGGCCCGCCGCCGCCGGTGGCGGTCGACCCCAGGCCGGAGGTGCGCGGCGGGCTGCTGGTGGCGGCGGCGTTTTTCCTGCTGTTCCTCGGCTGGGCGGCCTTTGCCCGGCTGGACGCGGCGGCGCTGGCGCCGGGCCGGACGACCGTGGCCGGGCAAAGGCAGAGCGTGCAGCATCGCGACGGCGGCATCGTCGCGGCGATCCTGGTGAAGGAGGGGCAGCGCGTCCGGCAGGGCGAAGTTCTGATCCGGCTGGCCGCGCCTGCCGTGGCCGCGCAGGAACGGGTGCTGGCGTCTCAGGCGATCTGGCTGATCGCGCAGCGCGCCCGTTTGCGCGCCGAACAGGCCGGGGCGGGGATGGAGGCGCCGGTGGAGTTCCGCACGCTGACCGGGGACGACCGCGCCGATGCGCAGGCGGCGATGCGCGCGCAGCAGGCGCAGATGGCGGCGCGGTCGGCGCTGCTCGGCACGCAACAGGGCGTGGCGATGCATGAGGGCAGCCAGGCCGGGTCTCAGGCCGTGGGCTATCGCGAGCAGGTCGCCTCCGTGATCGAGCAGGAGCGGCTCATCACCGACGAACTGGAGAGTCTGCGCACCGTGGCGGAGAAGGGCTTCGTCAGCAAGACGCGCATCCGCGCGCTGGAGCGGGCCAGGGCGGACCTGATCGGCCAGCGCGGTCGCCTGAGCGCGGCGCGCGACAGTGCGGCCAATATGGTGGGCGAAGCGCGGCTGAAGGCGCTGGAGGCGAAGCAGAATCTGCAGGAAAAGGTGACCTCCGACCTGCGCGATGCCGAAGCGCTGCTGGGCGACGTGCTGCCCAAATGGAGCGCGGCGCGGGACGAACTCGCCCGGACGCAGGTGCGCGCGCCGGTGAGCGGGACGGTGGTGGGCCTCAGCGTGCATACGGTGGGCGGGGTGATCGCGGCGGGACAGACGCTGATGGACATCGTGCCGCGCGATTCCGCCGTCGTGATCGAGGCGCGCTTCTCCCCCGCCGATGTGGACGATCTGGCGGTGGGGCAGAAGGCGGAGATACGCTTCGCCGGCTTTCCGGGGCGCAGCCTGCCGATCATAGAGGGCAAGGTGACGCGCATATCGGCGGACAGCTTCGTCGAGGAGAAGACGGGCATCGCCTATTTCGCGGGAGAAGTGACCATCGCCCCCGATCAGATCGCGCTGATCCGGCAATATCGGGAAGGCGATTTCGCGATGAAGCCGGGCATGCCGGTGGAGGTGGTCGTGCCGCTGCGGCGGCGGACGGCGCTGCAATATATGATCGATCCCCTTACCGATACGATGTGGCGCTCCTTCCGCGAGCAGTAGACGTTGTTCCTACACCCATAGGCGCACTCCCGAAGGTGTAGGCGCTATCCCTAAGACCCCACCGCTTCCGCCCGATTTGCCGCTAAGGATTCCGGACCTTTCACAAGGACGCTGGACAGGGGGCGAGCATGGCGAATTTCTTCAACGTGGTGGGAAGCCAGACCATCACGGCAGGGAGTGAGAAGGACCAGTTCTTCGCCTTCACCCGGCTCGCCAATCTCGATACGGTGCGCCCCGATGCGGTGCTGGCGCAACTCGTCTGGAACTCCGCTATTCTCACCGGCAGCGGCGCCGCCTATCAACTGACGGCGAGCAACATCCAGATTTCCATGGACCTGCTGATGGGGGGCACCGGTACGGACGTCATCTACGGGTCCAACCTGTCCGACGCGATCTTCTACAATAATGGCGTGATCGCAGGCGGCTTCGGCAGCTTCGACAATATCGAGCAGTTCTGGCTGGGCGACGGCGACGACATCATCGACCTGACGGCGCATGGGGCGGGCGGGATCGACTATGCCAAGGACGTGCTGGTCCAGGCGGGCCTCGGCAATGATGTCATCATCGGCGGCGCGGGCAAGGATAATCTTCAGGGCGACGGCGGCAACGACATCATCTTCGGCTGGCGTGGCAGCGACACCATTTCCGGCGGAGCGGGCGACGACCTGCTCTATGGCGACGATCTGGGCTTCAACAACATTTCGGGCGACGACACCATCGACGGCGGCACGGGCAACGACATCCTCTATGGCGGGCGCGGCAGCGACAGGATGACCGGCGGCGACGATGACGACATCCTCTATGGCCAGGCCGGCGGCGACAATATGTCGGGCGGGTCGGGCAATGACATTCTCCATGGCGACGATGCCGACACCAACAGCAACGACACGCTGAACGGCGATGCCGGGAACGACCAGCTCTATGGCGGCGCGGGCAGCGACGAGCTGTATGGCGGCACCGGCGGCGACATGTTGGATGGCGGCAGCGGCAACGATTATATGCATGGCGGGGCAGGCAACGACACGATCCTCGCCGGTGCGGGCAATGACGTGATCGACGGCAGCGCGGACGTCGACACGCTCGTCTTTTCGGGCAACCGTATGGATTATGTCTTCACGCTCCAGACCGACGGCAGCTATGTCGCGGTCGACCAGCGTGCAGGCTCTCCGGAGGGCAGCAAGACAGTCCGCAACGTGGAATTTTTCCAGTTCGCGGACATGACGACGCCTTCCACCGCGCTGAACGCGCCGCCGGTCATCACCTCGAACGGCGGCGGCTCCAGCGCGGCGCTGGCGGTCGATGAGAACGGCACCGCCGTGACCACCGTCACCGCGACGGACCCCGACATGGGACAGACGGTCTCCTTCTCCATCGTGGGAGGCGCGGACGCGGCGCTGTTCGCGATCGACGCGATGACGGGCGAATTGCGTTTCCTCACAGCGCCCAATTTCGAAAGCCCGGCCGATGCAGACCGCGATAATGTCTATCAACTGATCGTTGCCGCCAATGACGGCAATGGCGGCGTTGACACGCAGACGCTCGCCGTGACCGTGAACGATGTGCCGGACGGTTTTGCGCCGGTCATCACCTCCAATGGCGGCGGCGCAAGCGCGGCGATCACCGTCAACGAGAATGCGACAGCGGTGACCGGCGTGACCGCCACCGATGCCGACAGCCCGTCGATCAGCTTCGCCATCATCGGCGGAGCGGACGCCGCGCTCTTCGAAATCGATGCGGCAACCGGCGTTCTCCGCTTCAAGACCGCGCCCGATTATGAAGCCGCCGCCGACGCCGATCACGACAATATCTACAATGTCGTGGTGCAGGCCAGCGACGGCACCAACAGCGACAGCCAGGCGCTGGCGGTGGCGGTCGCCAATCTCAACGACAATGCGCCGGTGCTGACCTCTTATGGCGGGGCGGCTTCGGTCGCCTTCTCCGTCGCGGAAAACAGCCTGCTTGCCGCCATCGTGCAGGCCAGCGACGCGGATGGCGCTGCGCTCAGCTACAGCATCAGCGGCGGCGCTGACGCGGCGTTGTTCACCATCGACCCGCAGACCGGCGCGCTGAGTTTCAGGACGGCTCCGGACTATGAAGCGCCGGACGACAGCAATGGCGACCGCCTCTACCATGTGATCGTCAGCGCGAGCGACGGCAGCAACAGCGTCTCGCAGACCCTGGCCATCGGCATTACCAATCTGAACGACAATGCGCCGGTCATCACCTCCAATGGCGGCGGCGCCTCGGCGTCGATCAGCATGGCGGAAAATGCCAGCGCCGTGACCGTGGTGACGGCCACCGATGCGGACGGCTCCGTCCCCGGTTTCGCCATTTCAGGGGGAGCGGACGCCGCGCTTTTCACCATCGATCCGGTGACCGGCGCACTGTCCTTCATCAACCCGCCCGATTATGAGAACCGGCTCGATGCCGATGGCGACGGCGTCTATCAGGTGACGGTGCGCGCAACCGACGGCAGCAACGTCGATGATCAGCTTTTGTCCATCACGATCACCGATGTCGCGGAAAACGGGCGGACGATCACCGGATCATCGGGCAACAACACGATCGGCCCGACGACCACCGTGCTCGCCTATCAGACGACTGCCCTCAACGACACCATCTACGCCCTTGCCGGCAATGACGTCATCGATGGCGGGGCGGGCGCCGACTATATGGATGGCGGTGCAGGCAACGACATCTTCTATGTCGACACCTGGTCGGACGACGGCTTTGCCGGCAATGACGATCAGGTGATCGAACTGGCGGGGGGCGGCAGCGATCTTGTCTATGCCTCCGTCAGCTATCGCCTTGCCGCCAATGTCGAAAAGCTGACGCTGACCGGCGCGGCGGCGATCAACGGCATGGGCAATGATCTGGCCAACACGATCACCGGCAATGACGCGGCGAACATTCTGTCGGGCGGGACGGGCGCGGACATTCTCTATGGCATGGGCGGCGGCGACACGCTGGACGGCGGTGACGATAACGACACCCTCTTCGGCGGCGACGGCAGCGATATGCTGATCGGCGGGCTGGGCGACGACTATCTGGACGGCGGCACGGGCGCCGACAACATGGCCGGTGGGCTGGGCAATGACAGCTATATCGTCGACAGCTGGTCCGACGACGGCAACAGCGCCAATGACGACCTGATCGTCGAACTGGCGGGTGAGGGGACCGATCAGGTGAGCGCCTCCGTCAGCTACAAAATGGCGGCCGAGATCGAGAAGCTGGTTCTGACCGGCACGGACCCGATCGACGGCATCGGCAACGACATCGCCAACAGCATGACGGGCAATGGCGGCAATAACGGCCTCTGGGGCGGCCTGGGCAACGATACCCTGCTGGGCAATGGCGGCGACGACCGGCTCTATGGCGAGGACGGGCAGGACAGCCTGGACGGCGGCGCGGGCAACGACCTGCTGGACGGCGGGGCGGCCGGCGATACACTGAAGGGCGGCGCGGGCAGCGACACGCTGATCGGCGGCGCGGGCAAGGACACGCTGACCGGCGGCACGGAGGCGGATGTCTTCCTGTTCAACCGCGGCGACACGACGCTCAACACGGCAAGCTATGACCGGATCACCGACTTCAAGGCGGGCGAGGGCGACCGCATCGACCTGGACTTCCTGAACGGCTCCCTGCCCGCCGTCGACTATGCCGAACGGACCATTGCCACCAACAGCTTCTCCGACGCGCTGGCTGCCGCCAATATGAACGCCGGGGTCAATCATGTGGCTTTCGTCGCCGGGTCGACGGACGGCTGGATATTCTACGACGCCAATGGCGACGGCGCATTCGAACAGAGCGTCCAGCTTGTCGGGGTCAACAGCCTGGCGGGGGTGGATTCGAGCAGTTTCTTCTAGAGCGCGCTGCGTTAAATCGGACGCAGGTCGCGCGCTTTTTTCTTCCCGTTCGCCCTGAGCCTGTCCTGAGCGCCTGCCTTGCAGGCAGTCGAAGGAACCTGCCGATCCTAATCGAACAAGCCATCCTGGACATTGGAGGGCGGATTGATTCCCAGATGCTTCCAGCCCGGCCCGTTGAGGCAGCGTCCCCGCGCAGTGCGGGCGATCAGGCCGAGTTGGATCAGATAAGGCTCGATCACTTCCTCGATCGTATCGCGCGCTTCGGAGAGGCCTGCCGCGAGCGTTTCCACTCCCACCGGCCCGCCGCGATAGATGTCAGCGATCATGGTCAGGTAACGTCGGTCCATCAGGTCGAGGCCGAGATGGTCGACATCCAGCCGGGTCAGCGCGGCATCGGCCACCTTCGCATCCACGGCCGGGGCGCCCGCCACATTGGCGAAGTCGCGCACCCGCCGCAGCAGCCGTCCGGCGATGCGCGGCGTGCCCCGGGAACGCCGGGCGATCTCTACCGCGCCGTCGGAAGTGATGGCAAGGTCCAGCAGCCGGGCCGCGCGGCGCACCACCAGTTCCAGCTCATCGACGGTATAGAATTGCAGCCGCACCGGAATGCCGAAGCGGTCGCGCAAGGGCGTCGTCAGCAAGCCCTGCCGCGTGGTCGCGCCGACCAGGGTGAAGGGCGGCAGGTCGATCCGCACAGACCGGGCGGAGGGGCCTTCCCCGATCATCAGGTCGAGCGCCCGGTCCTCCATGGCGGGGTAGAGCACTTCCTCGACTGCGGGGTTGAGCCGGTGGATCTCGTCCACGAAAAGGACGTCGCCCTCATCCAGATTGGTGAGCAGCGCGGCCAGATCGCCCGACTTGGCGATCACAGGGCCGGATGTGGCGCGGAACCCCACGCCCATCTCGCGGGCGACGATCTGCGCCAGCGTCGTCTTGCCAAGGCCGGGCGGGCCGAAGAACAGCACATGATCCAGCGCCTCGCCGCGGCCCCGGGCGGCCTCGATGAAGATACGCAGATTTTCCCGCGCCCCCTGCTGGCCGATGAATTCGGCAAGCGATTTGGGCCGCAGCGCGGCGTCGGCATCCTCGACCCGGCGGGTGGAGGAGATCAGGCGATCCTCGCTCATGCGCGACACTCACCCCAACCGTCATGCTGAACTCGTTTGGTTTGCGCCGACCTTCGGTTCAGCATCCATCGTGCCGCTGGTTCGGATGGAGAGGCGATAAACCAAGGCCCGGAGCCAGGTCGATCCACCGCGGATTTTCGGACTCCATCAGATTGATCTTCCACTGCCGATGCCAGCGCTTGAGCTGCTTTTCCCGGTCGATAGCTTGTTCCATCGTGTCGCACATTTCGAAACGGACGAGACTGTGGACGGCATATCTCCCGGTGAAACCCGGAATGCCGTTCGTGCGATGCCGATGCAGCCGCCCGGGCAGATTTGACGTCACCCCGATATACAGCGTGCCATGAGGCTGACTGGCCAGGATATAGACGCACGGTTCTTTCATCGTCTCCTCCCTTCGGTGCGAGAGGCCTGATGGATGCTGAACCGAGTTCAGCATGACGGGTGGGGAGGGGGAGACGCATCATTTCGCCGCTTTCCTGAGCGCCAGGCGGACCAGCGCGTCCAGCGACGCGCCCTCGCCCAGTTCCTCTTCCGCCGCCGCGACGGCGGTGCTGGCTTCGGCGGGCTTGAAGCCCAAATTCTGCAGCGCGGAGATCGCATCGGCGCTGTGGCCGCCGGTCGGCAGCGGGGCGAACCCGCCGCCGATCCCGCCGGCCGGCGTGGGCACGGCGCCGATCTTGTCCTTCAGCTCATTGGTGATGCGCTGGGCCAGCTTGGGGCCGACGCCGTTGGCGCGGGCGATCATCGCCTTGTCGCCGGTCGCGACGGCGCGGTGCAGTTCCGCCGGTTCCAGCGCTGAAAGTATGGCCAGCGCCACGCGGGAACCCACGCCCTGCACACCGGTCAGCAGGCGGAACCAGTCGCGCTCCTCCGCCCGGGCGAAGCCGACGAGGCGGATCGCATCGTCCGACACCAGCATTTCGGTATGGACCGTCACCGCTTCCCCCACCGGCCCCAGCGCCGACAGGGTGCGGGAGGAGGCGCCGACCAGATAGCCGACGCCGCCCACATCGATGATGGCATGGTCCAGGCCCGTGCTGTCCAGCCGCCCTTTCAGTTTCGCGATCATGCGCCCCGCCCTTTGGTCATGGTCTGTTCTTTAGGGGCGTCTCCGGCAGGGCGCCAGCTAAAAACCGACGGAGCAAAGGCACCATTTGCCGGCCCGCGCGTAGAGCAGCCGGCGAGGGGCGAAGGAAGGAGCCGTTTTTCATGTCGATTCAGGCGCCATTGCTGGGCCCCAAGGATTTCGAATTTCCCGCGATCATGCTGTCGGGCTATGTCGACCATGGCATGTATCTGCATTTCCGCAATTGCCTTTCGTCCGCGCCGCAGCAGGGGCTGGTGGTGGTGGAGATCGCCACCCTGGGCGGCGACCCGGAAATCGCCCGGATGATGGGGGAGGATATACGCTTCCATTCGGATCTCTATCCTGACCGGCGGCTGGTTTTCCTGGGCAAGACGGCGGTCTATTCGGCGGGCGTGACCTTCATGAGCTTCTTCGCGGCGGAAAACCGCTATCTGGCGCGGGGCACGCGGCTGATGATCCATGAGCGGATCATCACCCGGGACATCCATCTGGAAGGGCCGCTGTCGACCTGCATCGCCTCGCTCAAGGCGACGCTGCATGAGATAGAGGCGTCGATCGCGATCCAGAATGAGGGCTTTGCGAACCTGATCCTGGGATCGCAGGTTTCCATGGAGGAACTGCTGAACCGCGCGCCGGAAAACTGGTATCTGGAGGCGAACGAAGCGCAGGCGCTGGGGCTGATCGCGGCGGTTATATAAAGCGTCTTGTGCAGGGCGCGGATTATGCCTTTGATGCGCCCATGAACCGGCCCCGGATATTTCCCTGGCGTTATGGCATGTTCCTGGCCCTGCTGGCCAGCATGGCGCCGTTCGGCCTGGTGCTGCGCTGGCATGAGGCGGTGATGGCAGGGTTCGACCTGGCGGCGCTGGCGTTCATCCTGTCGGTCTGGCCGCTGCTGGATTCCGATGCGGACGCGATGCGGCGCAAGGCGGCGGATAATGACGCGAACCGGCAGTTGATGCTGCTGCTGACCGGGATCGTGTCGGTGGTGATCCTGGTCGCCGTCGGCGTGGCGGTCAGCCAGCATGGCGGGCCGAGCAAGGCGGCGGTCGCGCTGCTGCTGGCGACATTGGCGCTGGCCTGGCTGTTTTCCAATCTCGTCTATGCGATGCACTATGCGCATATCTTCTATCTGGGCGATGGCAGGGGCGGCGACAGCGGCGGGCTTGATTTTCCCGACATGCAGGAGCCGGGCTATTGGGATTTCCTCTATTTCGCCTTCACATTGGGGATGACTTTCCAGACATCCGACGTGTCGGTGACCAGCCGGGGCATGCGGCAGGCGGCGCTGTTCCATTGCCTCGCGGCATTCCTGTTCAACCTGGGCATATTGGCGTTCACCATCAATGTGCTGGGCGGCATCTGAACCGACGGGTTTTAAAGCGGGCGTTCGGGATGTGGCCAGATGCGGACATTCCCCCCTTCCGACCTTCGGGGGTTGTTTACCAATTTCCGCTAGGTCCGCGGCATGAGCGACAAAGCCGATCCCTGTCCGAAGTCCGCCGTCAGCCACGGTGTTGGCGTGGCCGGGCTGGTCGGGCTGGGGCTTTGGGCGCTGGTCGCGCGCCATTATGGGATGAACGGGCCGAACGCGGGTTTTGCCGCGGTCGTCGCCTGCGGCCTGCCGATGGTGTCGTGGTCGCTGCTGGTCGACAAGGTGCATCGCCGCGCATCGACGGGGATCGACTGGACCGCGCCTGCGCGGCCGTGGCGGGCGGTGCTGGATGTCAGCATCGTCAAGATCGCCGGCCTGTGGGCGACATGGCTTGCCATAGCGGTCTTCTATTGCATCGCCCGCTGGTACTGGAGCGGGGATTATCGCCTTTCCATGAATGTGCTGATGGGCGCGGCGCCCTGGCTGCTGGCGGCATCGGTGCCCTATGTGATCTGGCTGGACCGGCGGCTCGTCGAGCCCAGGGACGCAGGCTATGCCTTCGGTCAATGGGTGATCGGCGGGGCCGCCGGCGCTGCGGACAAGGCCGAGGTCGCCCATCATGCCCGGGCCTGGGCGGTGAAGGGCTTCTTCCTTGCCTTCATGCTGTCGATCGTGCCCGGCAATTTCGCCAGCGTGGTCGAATGGCGGATCGAGGATGCGGTCAGCCATCCGGTGGCTCTGGCAAGCTTCCTGATCGCGGTCATGTTCATGATCGACGTTTGCATGGCGACCGTCGGCTATATGCTGACCTGCAAGCCGCTGGATTCGCATATCCGCACCGCCAATCCGCTGCTGGCCGGGTGGGTGGCGGCGCTGATCTGCTATCCACCCTTCGTGCTGATGGGCAATGGCGGCCCGCTCGATTATCATGCGGGCGGGGCGGAATGGGATGTCTGGACGCGGGGGCATGGCGTCCTGCAATGGCTGCTGGGCGGATGGCTGGTATTGCTGACGGCTATCTACGCCTGGGCGACGGTCGCCTTCGGGCTGCGCTTTTCCAACCTGACGCATCGGGGCATTCTGACGCATGGCCCCTATCGCTGGACGCGGCATCCGGCCTATCTGTCGAAGAATCTGTTCTGGTGGTTTTCAGCCCTGCCTTTTTTGAGCCTGTCGGGGAGTTTGACCGATGTGGTGCGGAACTGCGCGCTGCTGGGCGTGACCAACGCAGTCTATTATTGGCGTGCGAAGACCGAGGAAGCGCATTTGAGCGCCGATCCGGAATATCGGGCCTATAGCGAGTGGATGGCGCGCAATGGTGTAGTGCCGCGCTTTTTTGGATGGGTAGCGGGGCGGAAGCCTTTGAGCGCGGTTCAGCCTGCCGAATAGCTGTTCGTTTCCTGCATTCGAAGGCCCGTCATGCTGAACGAATTCAGCATGACGAATGGGGGATGCCGTCGTTCTCCCGCATCCCGCCAATCCCGCCTAGAAGCTTTCTTCAGCGTAGATTTGGCTGAGGTCGCCCTTCCATTCCTCATGATAGCGGGCGAGGAGGCGTTCGGCATGGGTCCGGCCGGACGCCACGATCTCGTCCAGCGGGGCGAGGAAGCCGCTTTCATTGTCGCCCGACGCATTGAGCCGGGCGCGGGCGGAAAGGCCGCTGCGGGCGATGTCGAGCACTTCGCCAGCGATGTCGCGCAGCTTGCGCTTGCCGCCGATGGGTGCGTCCAGCGCCAGTTTCGGCACGGAATCGCGCAGAACCTGCCGTTCCTCCATGCTCCAGTCCTTGACCAGATCCCAGGCGGCGTCCAGCGCGCCTTCGTCATAGAGCAGCCCGACCCACAGCGCCGGCAGCGCGCAGATGCGGTTCCACGGCCCGCCGTCCGCGCCCCGCATTTCGAGGAAGCTCTTCATCCGCACCTCCGGGAAGGCGGTGGAAAGATGATCCTCCCAATCCTTCTCGGTCGGCTTCTCGCCGGGCAGGGCGGGCAGTTCGCCGTTCAGGAAATCGCGGAAGCTCTGGCCCGCCGCGTCGATATAGCGGCCGTCGCGATAGACGAAATACATCGGCACATCGAGCGCATAGTCGGCATAGCGTTCATAGCCGAAGCCGTCCTCGAACACGAAGGGCAGCATGCCGGTGCGGCCGGGGTCGGTGTCCGACCAGATATGGCTGCGATAGGAGAGGAAGCCGTTGGGCTTGCCTTCGGTGAAGGGCGAATTGGCGAACAAGGCGGTCGCCAGAGGTTGCAGGGCCAGCGAGACGCGGAACTTCTTCACCATGTCCGCCTCGCTGCCATAGTCGAGGTTGGTCTGGATGGTGCAGGTGCGCAGCATCATGTCCAGGCCCATCGTGCCGACGCGCGGCATGTGGCGCAGCATGATGTCGTAGCGGCCCTTGGGCATGATGGGCAGTTCTTCGCGCGTCTTGTCCGGCCACATGCCCAGGCCCAGGAAACCCAGGCCCAGCATGTCGCCGACATATTTGACCTGTTCCAGGTGCCGGCTGGTCTCCGCGCAGGTCTGGTGCAGATTTTCCAGCGGCGCGCCCGACAGTTCGAGCTGCCCCGCCGGTTCCAGGCTGATGGTGCCGTCGGTGCCGGAGAGGGCGATGATATTCTCCCCCTCGAACACCGGGTTCCAGCCATAGCGGGTAAGGCCGATCAGCAGCGTGTGGATGCCGCCGCGCTCATCATAGCTGGGCGCATGGAAATCCGCCTTGGCATAGACGAATTTCTCATGCTCCGTGCCGATGCGCCAGCGATCCTTGGGCTTGGCGCCCTTGGCGAAGGCCGCGATCAACTGGTCGCGGCTCTCGATGATGGGATCGGTCCCCCCTGAGTCGGTTCTGGTGCTCATGCCCCGCCTTAATCTTTCCCCCGGTCGCGTCAAAGCCGCAACGTTCGGCGCTCAAATAAGCTGCGTTGATGACGGCTTCAATCCGGTTGCGGAAGAAAACGATGTTGGGATACCCTTATCGCCAGTCCCCGTTGATCGTCATCCATGCAGTCGTCGCGGCGATGGCGGCGGTTTCAGCGCGCAGGATGCGGGGGCCGAGCGAGACGGCCACGGATCGGCGGTGCGCGCGGATCGCTTCGCGTTCGGCGGGGTCGAAGCCGCCCTCGGGGCCGATCAGGAAGGCCGCGGGGCCGGGATGGGCCTTGAGCGTATCCGCCAGCGGTTCGCCGCCGGTCTCGTCCGCGAAGAAAAGCCAGCGATCGTCGCGCCAATCCCGAAGCAGCGCGTCGAGCTTCACCATCTCCCCAAGGTCGGGAAGCGCGGTGCGGCCGCATTGTTCGGCCGCCTCCACCAGATGGGCGTGCAGGCGATCCAGATTGAGCCGGTCCACCACGGCGCGGCGGGTGAGCACGGGCTGCAGCCGCGCCACCCCCAGTTCGCAGGCCTTTTCCGCGATCAGGTCGATGCGGCCCTTCCTGATTGGCGCGCAGCAGAGCCAGAAATCGGGAACGTCCTCCGGCGGCCTGGTCTGGCTGACGACCTCCAGCACCAGGTCGCGCCGGCGGATGTCGCGGGCCCGGGCCGCCCATTCGCCCGAGCGGCCGTCGAACAGCAGGACGATGTCGTCCGGCTTCACCCGCATGACGCTGATGAGGTAATGGGCCGGGTTGCCGTCGACGGGCACGGAAACGCCCTCGCCAAGCAGGGTTTCGACATGGAGGCGCGGGGCGCTTTGCGGCGGCCAGGCGGGGGTTGCGGTCATTCGGTTCGAACTCCGTTCGGGCTGAGCTTGTCGAAGCCCTTTTCTTCTCTAAAGAGCAAGTGAGCCCTTCGACATTTGAACGAGGCAAGGGACTCGGTCAAACAGGGCGAACGGAGTGAGTGTGGCAAGTAGCATCGTTCCCGACAGCGAAGCGCGCGGATTGGTGGCGCGATTGCCGGACATTCCCCGCGCGCTTGCCTTGCTGGCGCGGTTCGACAGGCCGATCGGCTGGTGGCTGCTGTTCTGGCCGGGGGCCTGGGCGGTGGCGCTGGCGGGGGGCGCGTGGGCGCACTGGCCGCTGATCCTCTGGCTGTTGCTGGGCAGCATCGCCATGCGGGGCGCGGGATGCGTGTTCAACGACATCGTCGACCGCGACCTCGACCGGCAGGTGGCGCGCACCGCGTCGCGCCCGCTCGCGAGTGGAGCGGTGTCGCTGGGGACGGCGTGGATATGGCTGCTGTCCCTCTGCCTGGTCGGGCTGGCGGTGCTGCTCCAACTGCATCCATATGCGCAGATCGTCGCCTTGGGCTCGCTGGCGCTGGTGGCGGCCTATCCCTTCATGAAGCGGATCACCGGCTGGCCGCAAATCTGGCTGGGGCTGGTCTTTTCCTGGGCCGCGCTGGTCGGGTGGAGCGAGGTGGCGGGAAACCTCGCCCTGCCGGGGTTGTTGCTCTATGGCGGCTGCATCGTCTGGGTGGTGGGCTATGACACCATCTATGCCTTGCAGGATCGGGAGGACGACGCGCTGATCGGCATCGGGTCGAGCGCCCTGTCCATGGGCAGGCATGTGCGGGCGGGCGTGGCGCTGTGCTATGCGCTCGCGCTGGCGCTGTGGGGCGGCGCGATCTGGCAGGTCCGGCCGCAGGGTCTGGCTTTGGCGGCGTTGCTGCCGATGGCGGCGCATCTGGGATGGCAGGTCGCGACGTTGAAGGAGGACGGCATCGATCCCTTGGCCAAATTCCGCTCCAATCGCTTTGCGGGGCTGTTGATGTTCCTGGGCTGTCTGGTGGTGGGAAGCGCATGAACGGTCCGCGCGAGGGAGAGGATTGCTGGCGGATCGCGCGGGCGCTGAAGGCCAGCGTGATCATCGATGCGGATGCCTATTTCCGCCATGCCCGCGCGGCGATGATGAAGGCGAAGCAGCGGATAATGCTGATCGGCTGGGACTTCGATGCCGCGATCACGCTGATCCGGGAGGATGAGGCGAGCGACGGCGCGCCCACGGTGATCGGGGATTTCATAAGCTGGCTGGTGGAGCGGACCCCGGAACTGGAGATATTCCTGCTGCGCTGGGATGTCGGGGCGATGAAGTCCATGGTGCGTCCGTCCAACCTGTTCACCACGGTCCGCTGGATGGCCAATTCGCGCATCACCGTGAAGCTGGACGGCCATCATCCGACCGCCGCCTCCCACCATCAGAAGATCGTGGTGATCGACGATTGCTTCGCCTTTTGCGGCGGGATCGACATGACGGCCGACCGCTGGGACACGCGGCATCACCGTGATGAGGAGCCATGGCGGCGGCACCCGGACGGCTCGCCCTATGGCCCCTGGCATGACGCGACGACCGCCTTGCAGGGACCCGTGGCCGCGGCGCTGGGCCAGCATGCGCGGGCGCGGTGGACGGGCGCGGGCGGCGGGGAACTGGCGCCGGTGGAGGGCGAGCAGGATTGCTGGCCCGATGCGTTGCCGGTGCAGTTCGAGGATGTCGACATCGCCATATCCCGCTCCGCGCCGGAGATGGAGGATCAGGAGCCGCTGATCGAGATCGAGCGGCTCTATGTGAACCAGATCGCGTCGGCGCGGCGGTATATCTACGCGGAGAGCCAATATTTCGCCTCCCGCCGCATTGCCGAAGCGATTGCGGCGCGGCTGGCGGAAGAGAACGGGCCGGAAATCGTCATCGTCAACCCGGAACAGGCCGATGGCTGGCTGGAGCAGCAGGCGATGGACACGGCCCGCGCCCGGCTGTTCGAGGCGCTGAAGGCTCGGGACGTCCATGACCGGTTCCGGCTCTATCATCCCTTCACCGCGCGGGGGGAGCCGATCTATGTCCATGCCAAGATACTGATCGTCGACGATCGGGTACTGCGCGTCGGGTCGTCCAACATGAACAACCGCTCGATGCGGCTGGACACCGAATGCGACGTGACGATCGATTCCGCGCTGCCCGCCAATGCGGGGCGCGAGGATGCGATCCGGGGCATTCGCGACGATCTGGTCGCGGAGCATCTTGACCTGCCGGTCGAGCGCGTGGCGGCGGTGATTACCGAGCGTGGGCTTATCGCGGCCATCGAACAGCTGCGCGACAGGCCGGGACGGACCTTGCGGCCCTATGTGACGCCTGACCTGAACGACGTGCAGGCCTGGCTGGCGGATCATGAGGTGCTCGATCCGGAAGGACCGGGCGAGATGCTGGAGCCGATCACGGAGCGCGGACTTTTCCGCCGGATGCGTGGATGGATGGAGGGGGGGTAGCTCTCTTTTCCGTCATTTCCGATTCCGCGGGAATGACGGTTACCAAAATAGGATCAGCTATTCCGCCGCCAGAAGCGCCTCCGCGCCGCCCAGATTGACCGAAACCAGCCGACTGACGCCCCGTTCCACCATCGTTACGCCGAACAGCCGGTGCATGCGCGCCATCGTCACCGCATTATGGCTGACGATCAGGTATCGCGTGTCGGTCTGCCCCACCATGGCGTCGAGCAGGTCGCAGAAACGCTCGACATTGGCGTCGTCCAGCGGCGCGTCGACTTCATCCAGGACGCAGATCGGCGCGGGGTTCGTCAGGAACAGCCCGAAGATCAGGGCGACGGCGGTCAGCGCCTGCTCGCCGCCGGAAAGAAGCGTCAGGGCGGCGAGCTTCTTGCCCGGCGGCTGGGCCATGATCTCCAGCCCCGCTTCCAGCGGATCGTCGCTGTCGATCAGTTCCAGATGCGCCTGGCCGCCGTTGAACAGGGTGGTGAACAGGCGGCGGAAATGGCCGTCCACCGCCTCGAACGCGGCGAGCAGGCGCTGCCGCCCCTCCCTGTTCAAACTGCCGATGGAGCCGCGCAGGCGGTTGATCGCCTGAGTCAGTTCCTCGCTTTCGGCGCGGCTGTTGGCCTGCGTGGCCTCCAGCTCCTCCAGTTCCTGCGCGGCGACGAGGTTGACCGGGCCGATGCGCTCGCGTTCGGTGACGAGCCGGTCATGCTCAGCCTGCTCGCTCTGGGCGATGCGGATGTCGGCGCTGGCGAAACCCAGTTTTTCCGGCAGGACCGGCGGCGGGCACTCGAAGCGTTCACCGGAGAGGCGGTTGGTTTCGACCCGCTTCTCATCCGCCGCCTCGGCACGCGCGGCGGCGGTGGCGCGGGCCTCGCGGGCGTTGGCGAGCGCTTCGCCCGCCTGCGCCGCACGCTGTTCGGCGGCGCGGAGCGCGGCTTCGGCTTCGCTTTCCTCGCGGCGGGCGGCGTCCGCGGCCTGCGTCAATGTGTCGCCCTGCTCGCTCAACATGGCGATGGCGGCGGCCAGACCGTCCGGCTGGTCCGCGATCTCGGCCCGTTCCTTCGCTATGCCCTCGCCACGCTCGACCATGGCGGCGATGCGCTTGGCCGCTTCGCCGGCACGGGCGCGCCACCCCTTGGCCTCCGCATCGGCAGTGGCCGTGCGTTCGCGGTCGCTGGCGAGCGCGCGATCGGCCAGCGCCTGATCGGCCTGTAGCTGGCTGACGGCGAGCCGTGCCTTCTCGCTCGCCTGTTGCAGCGTGGCGACCTGGGCGCGGGTCTCCTCCCCATCGGGCATGGCGGCGCGGCTGGCCTGCGCCTTGTCATGCTCGGCCTGCGCGGCGGCGAGGTCGCTGCGGGCTTCGCTCAACCGCTCCTCTATCGCCTCGCGGCGCCCGATCAGCCGTTCGAGCGCGGTGGCGGCTTCATCGGCGGCCCGCAGGGCGGTGCGCAGCCGCTGGTCCGCATCCGCAAGCTGGGTGCGGCTGGCGGCCAGCGTCTGGGCCGCCTCCCGCTCGCGCATCGAGGCGGCGTCCTGCGCGGCGCGGGCCGTCTCGACCTCGGCTTCGGCGGCAGGCCGGGCGGCGGCAATGGCTTCGAGGCGGTTGAGCCGGATCAGCCGTTCGGCGGCGGCGGCGCCACCCTCGATGGCGACATAGCCGTCCCAGCGGCGAAGCTGTCCATCCCTGGTGACGAGACGCTGGCCGACCGCAAGGACCTGGCCTTCGTCGCCGTCCGCGACCGCGACCTGCGCCAGACGGCGGGCGAGTTCGGGCGGGGCGGTGACATGGGCGGAGAGGGCGGCGCAGCCTTCGGGCAAGGGCGGGTCGCCGGCGAGGGCGGCGGCGCCGGCCCAGCGCCGCTTGCCTTCGGTCGCGATGGGCGCTTCCAGATCGTCCCCCAGCGCCGCCGCGAGCGCGCGTTCATAGCCGGGCGCCGCCTTCAGCCGGTCGAGCGCGCGGCTGCGGTTGCCTGTGCCGCTGTCGACGGCGCGCTGGAGCGCAGCGGCTTCGCTGTCGAGCGCGGCAAGGGTGGCGCGGGCGGAGGACAGGGCGGCTTCAGCGGCGGCACGGGCCTCGGCCGCTTCGGCACGGCTGGTCTCGGCGGAGCGGATCGCGGCGTCGGCGGCGTCGCGGTCCGTGCCGGCCTGCTGCTGGGCCGCGATCGCTTCGGCCCTTTTCCCTTCCAGCGGCGATGGGTCGGGTAGCGCGGCGGCTTCGGCTTCCAGCCGCTGCGCCTCGCGGGAGGCGCGGTCGAGGCGGGTGCGCGCAGCGGCCAGCGCAGCCTCTGCCACGCGCAGTTCCGCCTGCTCGCCCGCCTGCTTCGCCATCGCCTTGGCAAGATCGAGTTCGGCGTCGCGGGCGGTATCCTCCGCGCGGGCGATGCGCCCGGCGAAATCGGGACGCATCGCTTCGGTTTCGGCGATGCGCGCCTTGAGCGCGGCGATCTCGCCAGCGAGGCGGGCAATGGCCTCCGCCGCGTCGTTGGCGAGCGTGCCTTCCCGCTCCCTGTCCTCTTCCAGCCGTGCGGCCTGCTGGGCGAGGTCGTGGAGGCGGCGGACCACGCCGTCGCGCTCGGTGCGCAGCGCGGCGAGCTTGTGGCCTGCTTCGCTCGCGGCGTCGCGGGCGGCCTGGGCGGCGGCGCGTCTCTGCGCAAGCGTTTCGACGGCGGCATTGGCATGGACGGCTGCGGCGTGCTGCGCCTCCTGCGCGGCGGCGACGGCGCTTTCGGCCTGCTTGGCTTCGGCACGGGCGGCGTCCGCGCTGGCGGCGGCCTCGCGCCAGCGGGCGAAGATCACCCGCGCCTCGGCAATGCGGATCTGCTCCGACAGGCGGATATAGCGCTCCGCCGCCTTGGCCTGACGCCGCAGGCTGTTGGCGCGGGCATCCATGTCGGAGAGGATTTCGTCCAGCCGCATCAGATTCGCTTCGGCGGCGCGCAGCTTCTGTTCGGCGTCCTTGCGCCGGACATGCAGGCCGGAAATGCCCGCCGCTTCCTCCAGCATGGCGCGGCGTTCCTGCGGGCGGGCGGCGATCACGGCGGCGATGCGCCCCTGGCTGACCAGAGCGGGGCTATGCGGGCCGGTGGCGGCGTCCGCGAAGATCAGCGACACGTCCTTCGCCCGGACGTCGCGGCCATTGGCGCGATAGGCGCTGCCCGCCCCGCGCTCGATCCGGCGGGTGACTTCCAGTTCCCCGTCCGTACCGACTTCCACCGCGTTGAACAGCTCGCCCTGTTCCTGGATGGTGAGCAGCGAAACTTCCGCGAAATCGCGCTGCGGGCGGGTGGAGGTGCCCGCGAAGATCACATCCTCCATGCCGCCGCCGCGCATCGACTTGGCGCTGGATTCGCCCATGACCCAGCGGATCGCCTCCAGCAGGTTCGACTTGCCGCAGCCATTGGGCCCGACAATGCCGGTCAGGCCGGGTTCGATGCGCAGCTCCGTCGGGTCGACGAAGCTCTTGAAGCCGGAGAGCTTGAGGCGCTTTATCTGCATCGTGCAAGATCGGGGCAGCGCGGAGCCGCCCCGCCATCAGCAGGAAGCCGGACCGACGATGTCAGCCCCCCCTTGTCCAATCAGATCCCCGCTTCCTTGAGCTTCGTGCGCAGCGCGGGCCAGGCGGCGGTGTTCTCCACCGTCACGCCGTTCAGGATGAAGGTCGGCGTGCCCTCGATCTTATATTGCTGATTGGCGTCCTCTACGCCCTTGGCCAGCTTTTCGGCGGCGGCGGTGTCGGCCAGGCATTGCTTCGCCTGATCTTCCGATATGCCGCGCTGCTTGGCGAAGTCGACCAGGCCGACGGCGGCGGCGAGCTGGCCGAAGCGCTGGGCCGGGGGCGCGCTCATCAGCGCCTTGTACCTTTCGTCGCCCAGCGCCTGCGCCTTTTCGAACATGGCGTTCTGGTTGGCGAAGAACTGGTCGGATAGCGGATAGAAGATGTCCTTGCCGCCGCAACGGGCCAGCAGCGCCGTCGAAATGTCGATCGGATCGCGCACATAGTTGCGGAATTCGAAGCTCATCTTGCCGGAATCGACGATCTGCCTGATCTCCTCGGCCGATTCGGCGGCGAAGTCGCGGCAGTGCGAACAGGTGTAGGAGCCATATTCGACCAGCTTCACCTTCGCATTGGGATTGCCCATGACGAAATGGCCGTCGGGCGTCGTGGCGATCGTCTCCGACCATTTGGCGCCGGCCGGCGCGGCGACGGCAGCGACCGGTTCGGCGGAGGTGGCGCTGCCTCCTTCCTTCTTACCGCAGGCGGCGACGGTCAGGCTGAGGGCGATCAGGGCAAGTCCGGAAAGGGCTTTCACGTTGTTCTGGGCTCCGTATCGTCGGGCGTTGTCGTCGAAGGGTTTAGATCAGGGCAATGCAGCCTGCAACCGCGTCCAGTCCGATCCATGAACCAGCGTGCCGTTCAGCGTGAAGGCAGGCGTGCCGCCGATCCGCAGCTTGTTCCAGGCTTCGTCCGTCATGGCGAGGACCTGCTTCATCGATGCGGGATCGTTGATGCAGGCGTCGAGCTGGGCGGGCTTGTAGCCGCGCTTCGCCATCAGGGCGTAGAGGCCGGTCTTCTGCCCGATGTCGCGCAGCGCGGCCTTCTGGTCGGCGGGCTTGGCGGCATCTTTCTCATAGGCCTGTAGTTTCTCCATCCAGGCATCCTGATTGGCGAACAGCGCCTCATGATTGCCGAAGAAGCGCCTCGGGCCACCGCAGCGGGCAAGCAGGGCGGCGGTCAGGTCATATCGGTCGCGCACCGCGTTGCGCACTTCGACGCTCAGCGTGCCGCCCTTCACATAACGGGCGCGAAGCGGCTCGCTGGCCTCTCCCACGAAATGGGCGCAGTGCGAGCAGGTGTAGCTGACATATTCGACCAGCTTCGTCGGCGCGGCGGGATTGCCCAGCACATGGCCGCCCATGGGAGAGAGGGCGATCCGGCCCAGCCAGTCGGCGGCGGGGGCGGCCCATGCGGACAGGGATGCGCTCGCGGAAATGGCGAGCAGGGCGAGGAAAGCCAAACGGATTTTCGTCATGCGGTGGTCCAGTGATGCGCCGCCCCTGTCACGGCTGAGGTTGTCATGTTTGAACTGCTCAACTGCGATACTAGCTGATCTTGGGCAAACCGCTGCTGTTGGCCAGCCCTTGCGCCAGGGATTCCAGCACCGCGCGCAGTTCCGGATCGCCAATGTCGCGCAGGGAATCGCCCAGCTCGACCGGAATGGGTTTGAGGTTGACCGGCGGGGGGCGGCGTTCCGGTTCCCTTGCCTGGACCATCCCCTGTTTCATCGCCACCCGGGCGACGGCGGCATAGCCGAAGAAGCGGTTCACCCGTTCGACAATGTCGGGCAGCACATGCTGGATCATCGGCGCATGGCCGCTCATGACGGTGAGCTGCAATGTGCCGCCCGCCTTCTTGCCGGCCGGGAAGCGGATCGATTCGGGTTCGCTGATCGCCGCATAATGCGGGCCGACGATCTCCGCCCAGCGGGTGACGATGCTGGACTGGACGAAGCCGAACTTGCGGAAGGCGGCGGCGCCGATGGCGGGCATCAGGTCCGCGATCCGGCGCGGCGCGCCGATGCGCGGGCGGTCTTCCGCATCCGACTTGCGGCTTTTCATTTTGGGAGTCGGGGGGCGTTCCGTCATGCCTCGCTTAATGGCATAGGGGCGGCATGCGCGTCGAGGATAACATCCAGAAAATAGCATCCGATCTGCTCGCTCATTACGATGTGCATGCGCGCAGACTGCCCTGGCGCGCCCCGCCGGGGGCCAATGCCGCCGATCCCTATCGCGTCTGGCTGTCGGAGGTGATGCTCCAGCAGACCACGGTGGCGGCGGTCGGGCCCTATTTCGCGAAATTCACGCAGCGCTGGCCCGATGTGGCGGCTTTGGCGGCGGAACAGGATGCCGAGGTCATGGCCGCCTGGGCAGGGCTGGGCTATTATGCCCGCGCCCGCAATCTGCTGGCCTGCGCCCGGGCGGTGGCGAACGACCATGGCGGGGTGTTTCCCGATACCGAAGAGGGCCTGCGCGCCCTGCCCGGGGTCGGCGCCTATACGGCGGCGGCGGTGGCGGCGATCGCCTTCGGGCGGCGCGCCGTGGTGGTCGACGCCAATGTCGAGCGGGTGGTGGCGCGGCTTTTCGCCATCGCCACGCCCCTGCCCGCGGCGCGCCCGGAGATTCGCGCCGCGACCGACGCGATCACCCCCGATGCCCGCGCCGGGGATTTCGCGCAGGCGATGATGGACCTGGGCGCGACCATCTGCACGGCGCGCAACCCCGCCTGCGGCATTTGCCCCTTGCGGGAGGATTGCGCGGCTTTCCGCACCGCCGATCCCGCCGCTTTCCCGGTCAAGGCGGCGAAGAAGGCCAAGCCGCACCGGCTGGGCCATGGCTGGTGGATCGAGCGGCCCGACGGACATGTCTGGCTGGTGCGGCGGCCCGACAAGGGCATGCTGGGGGGCATGCGGGCGCTGCCTTCGTCGGAGTGGAACGATGCGCCCGACGCGACGCCGCCGCTTGCCGCGTCGTGGCGGCGGGTGGCCGATCCGGTCGCGCATGTTTTTACCCATTTCTCCCTCGCATTGACGGTGCACCATGCCCATGTGGGGCCGGACGTGACGCCGCCCGGCGAGGGCGAATGGTGGCCCGTGGCGGACATCGGGAAGGCTGGCCTGCCGACCCTGTTCGCCCGCGCCGCCGAGGTAGCGATGAAGGAGAGAATGGACGATGCACGGCTCTAGCGCCCCCTATTCGCGGCTCGTGGCCTTTGGCGGGGGACGGCTGGACCGGGTCGACCATGTCCGCACCAATCCCGCTTTGCTGGCGGAGGCCTTTGCCTCGCCGCTGGCGCGCCGCGTCATGCTGGAAGGGCTGGAGCCGGTGGTCGAGGGCGGGCATCTGGTCATGGAGCCGCTGCCGGACGATGCCTGGATCGAGCATCATGCGCTGCTGGGCGTGGATGAGCAGCAGCGGCCGATCTTCGCGGAACTGCTGGCGGATGCGCCGGACAGCTTCTTCGCCACGCCGCGCAGCCGTGCGCTGGCGGATGAGGTGCCGGGGCATGAGGTTGCCCTCTACGGCGCGGCGCGCAGCCTGCTGGCCTGGCATGCGCGGCATCGCTTCTGTTCGGTGTGCGGGCAGCGCACGGCGCCGGTCAAGGCGGGCTGGTCGCGGCAATGCGGGTCGTGCCGGGCCGAGCATTTCCCCCGCGTCGATCCGGTGGTGATCATGCTGGCCGAACATCGCGGGCGGGTGTTGCTGGGGCGGCAGCATAGCTGGCCGGCGGGGCGCTATTCGGCGCTGGCCGGCTTCGTCGAGCCGGGCGAGACGCTGGAGGAAGCCGTCATCCGCGAGATCAAGGAGGAAGCGGGCGTCGCCACCCATGCCGTGCGCTATGTGACCAGCCAGCCCTGGCCCTTCCCCTCCTCGCTGATGATCGCCTGCACGGCGCTGGCGGATGACGACGCGCTGAAGATCGATGAAAATGAGATCGAACATGCCTTCTGGTGCGACGAGGCTGGCGTTCGCGCCGCGATGGCTGGCGAAGAGGACGCGCCCTTCATCGCGCCGCCGCCGATGGCGGTCGCCTGGCATCTGCTGCGGCACTGGCTGGATGAGCGACCGGAAGGGCAGGTTGCCGACCATGGCCCAAGCGCGTAAGGCCGCCCCTTCGCCCTGCATATCCCCTTACAGGAATCGACACAGTCCATGCTCAGCCTAGAAGAAGCCCAGTCCCGCGCGCAGGATCTGGTGACGGCGGCGCGCCGGGCGGGGGCGGATGCGGCCGACGCCATCTATGCCTGCAACGCCTCGACCAATGTATCCGTGCGGCTGGGCGCGCTGGAGGATGTGGAGCGGTCGGAAGGCGAGGAAATCGGCCTGCGCGTGTTCATCGGCCGCCGGTCCGCCAGCATTTCGGCGTCGGACATGAATCCGGCGACCTTGGCGACCTTGGTCGACCGCTGCATCGCCATGGCGGGGCAGGCGCCGGAGGACCCCTATGCGGGCCTTGCGCCCGAAGACCGGCTGCTCAGGAAGAAGCTGCCCGCGCTGGACCTGACCGATCCGTTCGAGCCGGAATCGGCGCAGCTCAGGGAGCGCGCCATGATAGCCGAGGAAGCGGCGCGGGCCGTGCCGGGCGTCACCAACAGCGAAGGCGGCGGCGCGGCAACCGGGCGGAGCCAGATGGCGCTGGCGACCAGCCATGGCTTTGCCGGGGCCTATGCGGGGACGAGCCATTCGACCTGGGCGAGCGTGCTGGCCGGGACCGGCGCCGACATGCAGCGCGACCATGCCAGCCACAGCGTCCGACATATCGAGGATCTGGACGATGCCGAAACGGTCGGCACCCGCGCCGGGCATCGGGCGGTGGCGCGGCTCAATCCGGTGAAGGTGGGCAGCGGCGTGATGCCGGTGATCTTCGACCCGCGCATCGGTTCCAGCCTGGTCGGGCATCTGATCGGCGGCATGGTAGGCCCCGCCATTGCGCGGCGGTCGAGCTTCCTGCTCGAATCGCTGGGCGAGGCGCTGTTCGATGCGGCCATCACGATCATCGACGATCCGCTGCGGCTGCGCGGCTTGCGTTCGCGGCCCTTCGACGGCGAAGGGCTTCCGGTCGAGCGCCGCGCATTGATCGACAAGGGCGTGCTGACCGGCTGGCTGATGGACAGCGCGTCGGCGCGGCAGCTGGGGCTGGAGCCGACCGGCCATGCCAGCCGGGGCGGCAGCGGCGCGCCCGGCGCGGGCGTCACCAATGTGCATATGGAGCCGGGCACGGTCTCGCCGGGCGAACTGATGGCGGACGTGAAGCGCGGCCTCTATGTCACCGAACTGATCGGCATGGGCGTCAACGGCGTTACGGGCGATTACAGCCGGGGCGCGGCGGGCTTCCTGATCGAAAATGGCGCCGTGGGTCAGGCAGTGTCGGAAATCACCATCGCCAGCAATTTGAAGGACATGTTCCGGGCGCTGGTGCCGGCCAACGACCTCGCCTGCCGCTATGGCATGAACGTACCGACCATCCGTGT
Organism: Sphingobium sp. SA916; assembly: GCF_002894065.1. NCBI lineage: Bacteria > Pseudomonadati > Pseudomonadota > Alphaproteobacteria > Sphingomonadales > Sphingobiaceae > Sphingobium > Sphingobium sp. SA916. The sequence continues at coordinate 31,879 of NZ_LXYF01000044.1, read as the reverse complement.
CGACGGGATGACCGTTGCCGGCGGCTGACATCTCTTTGCGCGAGGTGGTGGCGGTCGTGTCGGACGCCGCCGACCGGGCCCTGACGCTCTGGGCGGGCGGGGAGACGCGCGTGCGCCAGTGGGAGAAGGTGCCCGGCCATCCGGTATGCGAGGCCGATCTGGAACTGGACGCGATGCTGCGCGAGCGGCTCCACGCCATCGATCCGTCGGCGGGCTGGCTGTCGGAGGAGACGGCGGACACCGTACACCGGCTCGACCTGCCGCGCGTCTGGGTGGTCGATCCGATCGACGGCACGCGGGATTATCTGCGCGGGCGGCCCGGCTGGGCGGTATCGGTGGCGCTGGTGGAGCATGGCGCTGTGCGTTTCGGTATATTGGCGGCACCTGCGCGAAACGAACTGTGGATCGCGCAGGCGGGTGCGGGGGCGACCCGCAACGGCCGGACCTTGCAGGCCGGATCGCGGGCCGTCCTGCCCGGTTCGCGGGTGCCGGCGGATCAGTTGCCCCGCCATGACCGCGATCTCGTCACCGTCGACAAGCCCAACAGCATCGCGTTGCGCATGGCGATGGTGGCGGCGGACGAGGCCGATCTGGTCGCCACGGTGCGCTGGGGCAATGAATGGGACGTCGCCGCCGCCGCGCTGATCGCGGAGGAGGCGGGGGCGATCGTCACCGATGCGCTCAGCAATCCCTTTTCCTTCAACCGGCCGCAGCCGACCGCCTTCGGCTTGCTGTGCGCCGCGCCAGGAATCCATGCCGCCGCAGCGGAGCGGCTGGCGCCGCGCGCACGGGAAATATTGGGACGCGGGTGAAGCGTCGCCGGGCTTGAGATACCATGATGGTGGCCAATCGCCGCCATTGGCATGGGCGGCTTGGCGAAAACAGAGAGGCAGCCACCCTTCCACATATCAAGCCACGCAGCGACGGACAGTCTCGGCCGGCAGGACGTCGTTCAGTCGCTGGCGCACCACCCCCGCCCAGATGCCATATCCCGCCGGGTTCATATGGACGCCGTCCGCCCGATAATTGTCGCCCAGCTTTCCATCCTTCAGCAGCGGCGTCGTGATGTCGGCATAATAGGTCAGCGGCATGCGCTCGATCAGCCCTTGCGCCGCCGCGTTGAACAGCATCTGGCTCTTGAAGATCGACCGCCGCGCCGGACTGGGCTTCATCGACAATATCACGACCGGCACGTCACCCATCATCCGGTTGCGCAGGTCCAGAAATCGCCCAAGGTTGCGGAGGACGGTGCGAACCTCAATGCCGTTGGCGATGTCGTTCTCCCCGGCGTAGAGGATGATCGCCACGGGTTTGCTGTCCTGCGCCGCATTGGCGAAGCGCGGCAGGATCTCGGCAAAGGTGGCATCATCGATGCCCCGGTTATGTGTTTTCCATGGCGCCATGTCCCGGCTGAGGCTGGTCCAGCGGTGCATGGAAGAACTGCCTACGAACCAGAGCGAACAGGCGCTTGGCCCGGGCCCGTCGTCCGGCAGCGCCACATGCGCCGCGCGGTATCGGCCCACCGCCAGCCAGCTGCCGACGATCAGGCAGAAGATGAGGGCCGCCAGCCCCCATTTGGCGAAAGGCGAGGCGTCGAGGCGTTGCAGCAGCGGCGTCGTCATCGAAGGATATAAGTAGCGTCTTTTTCTATGGCGCAAAGCCGAAATTCCCTACTGCGCCTTAACGATCCGGCAAGAATGTGACGATATCGTTCCGATTCCTGCACCGGGGCAATTTTTGTGGGCAAGAATCCGTCGATCGACCTGCTGAAAGGCGTGCTGATCCTGCTCGTCATGGGCGGGCACGTGATGGAACTGACCGGCGGCCACGATCTGGCGCTGTGGGTCGGGTCGGGTTTTCGCATGCCGTTGATGGTCGGCATCTCCGGCTATCTGCTCAACGTCACCCGCATCCGCACCGACAGTATCCAGCGCCTGATGTCCCGCTATGGCCGGCGAATGCTGCTGCCCTGGCTTTTTGCCGGCATGGTGTACCTGATCGCGAGCGGCGCGGCGCTCCGCTGGACCCTGCCGTTCGACCTGTTGTTCCGGCCGCCCTTTCACCTCTGGTATGTGCCGACATTGTTCTTCCTGATCATGCTGACGCGGCTGCTGCCCTTCTCCCCGCTGGCACTGCTGGCGGTCGGCACGCCGGTCAGCCTGGCGATCATGTATGGCTTCGGCCTCCATCATGGACCGGTGGGGGACAGTCTGTTTTCGCCCGACAGCCGCTTCCTGCGCTATCTGGTCTATTTCTTCTTCGGCATGCTGATGGCGGAGCGGCGGGTTTCGCGACGCTATCTGCCGATCGCCGGGGCGGTCGCGCTGCTGGGCCTTCTCTGGTGGTCCGGCCTCTATGATGCCGACAATGTCCTGGCCTTCGTGCCTGCGCGGCTTTTGATGTGCCTTGGCCTGATCGCGCTGCTGCCGATGCTGTCCGCCCTGCGGCTGGATTTCGCGCCGGTCAATGCGATCGGGCGCGACAGCCTGTTCTTCTACCTGTGGCACCCGCTGGTCATGGGCGTGCTCGTCATGACGGATGTGGGCCCGGCAGCGACGCTGGCGCTGTCGCTCCTGCTGCTTGCGCTGGCGTGTCGCCTGACGGCGCGCGGCACGCTGTTGCCGCTGCTGTTCGGCAGCCTGCCGCAAGGGAGCGGGACGGTCCCGCCCCTGGCCAAAGCGCCCCTACCGGCCTGACCGTTCAGATCTTGCCATATTTGGCTTCGAAACCGGCAACGTCTCCGGCGGCGAGATATTTTGCCTGGTCGATCCACTGGTCGCGCACCGGGCGGCCCTTGAAATTGCCCAGCTTCGCATCGATGGCGGCAATGTCGGCATCGCTCCAGCCGGCGATCTGGGCATAGCGCGTTACGCCCAGTTCGATCAGCAGCGTGTTGAGCTTGGGGCCGACACCCTTCAACCTCAGCAGGTCGTCGGCATCGCCGGACGCTGTGGTGACCGCCGGCGACGCCGGGACCGCGATGGGCGCCGCAGCGTCGACCGGAGCCGGGGCAGCGGCGACGGGTTCCGGCACGACCGGCTCCGCCGGCTTGGAAAGGGGCGGGGCGGAAGCAGGCGGCGCGGAAACGGGGGTGGTGGGCTTCTTGGCCTCCACCGGGACGGAAGGTTCGCTCGGCCTGTTGCGCCCGGACAGCAGGAAGACGATGCCGATGATGACCAACAGCGCGATCAGCAGCCACAGGCCATAGTCCATGAAAAATTCTTGCATCGCTCGTCCCTCCCTGTCCGAATTTGGCCTATTTAAGGATGGTTGAGGTCACGCCGCAAGGGGATCAGCGTGCGCTTTCCTCCCGCGCGACCTCCCGCCACCCAATATCGCGGCGGTAAAAGCCGGTCGGGAAGCCGATGGCGTCGACCGCCTTATAGGCCGCCTGCTGCGCCGCCTTCACCGTGTCGCCGGTCGCGGTGACGTTCAGCACGCGGCCGCCATGGGCGACGATCGTGCCGTCCCTGTCCGCCGTGCCCGCATGGAAAACCCGCGCTCCCGTGGCTTCCGCCGCGTCGATTCCGGTGATCGCGCCGCCCTTTTCCGGGGTGCCGGGATAGCCGTTCGCGGCCATGACGATGGTGAGCGCGGCGCGGTCCGCCAGTTGCACCGGACCCTGTTCGGCCAGCCTGCCCTCCGCCACCGCGAGCAGCAGCGCCACCAGATCGCCATCGAAGCGCATCATCAACACCTGGCATTCGGGATCGCCGAAGCGGGCATTATATTCGATCAGCTTCGGCCCTTCGTCGGTCAGCATCAACCCGGCATAAAGAACGCCGCTATAGGGCGTCCCTTCGGCGGCGAGCGTGTCGACGGTGGGGCGGACGATCTTCTCGATCACTTCCGCTTCCAGTTCCGGGGTCAGCACGCGGGCCGGGCTGTAGGCGCCCATGCCGCCGGTATTGGGGCCGGTATCGCCGTCTCCGACCCGCTTGTGATCCTGCGCCGATCCGAAGGGCAGGATGGCGCTGCCGTCGGTCAGGGCGAAGAAGCTGGCTTCCTCTCCCACCATGAACTCCTCCAGCACCACTTCCTCGCCCGCCGCGCCGAACGCGCCGGAGAACATCGAATCGAGCGCCTCCAGCGCCTGTTCCCGCGTTTCCGCGATGATCACGCCCTTGCCCGCCGCCAGACCGTCCGCCTTGATCACGACCGGTAGCGCGAAATCGTCCAGCGCGGCGATGGCGCCGTCCTTGCTGGTGACCCGCTCATAGGCGGCGGTGGGGATATTGGCGCGCTTGCACAGATCCTTGGTGAAGCCCTTGGACCCTTCAAGCTGCGCCGCCTTCTTGCCGGGGCCGAAGACCGGATAGCCCTTGACCCGCAGATTGTCGGCCAGCCCATCGACCAGTGGCGCTTCCGGGCCGATCACCACCAGGCCGATGCTGTGGCGCAGGCAGAAATCCACGACGGCGCGATGATCCGTGGCATCAAGGTCGACCAATGTCGCATGCTGGGCTATGCCGGGGTTGCCCGGCGCGGCATAAAGGGTGCTGAGAGCGGGCGATTGCGCCAGCTTCCAGGCCAGAGCATGTTCGCGGCCGCCGCCGCCCAACAGAAGGATGTTCATTTCGCCCATGTCCCCGGAATATGAAGCTGGTTTCGATGTCTCGGGGCGCCTGTTAGCCGAGGAACGCTCAGGGGACAACGCGCCGCCGCTGTCGGTGAGCGAATTGTCGGCCCTGCTGAAGCGCACGGTCGAGGACCGTTTCGGCCATGTCCGCCTGCGCGGAGAGATTTCCGGCTTCAAGCGGGCCGGGTCGGGGCACATCTATCTGTGCCTGAAGGACGACAATGCCGTGATCGACGGCGTGATGTGGAAGGGTGGGGCGGCGCGCCTGCCCTTCGCGCCGCAGGACGGGGTGGAGGTGATCGCCACCGGCAAGCTCACCACCTATCCGGGGCGCTCCAAATATCAGATCGTGATCGAGCGGATGGAGCTGGCGGGCGAAGGCGCGCTGATGGCGCTGCTGGAGAAATTGAAGCAGAAGCTGGCGGCGGAGGGGCTGTTCGACCGGGATTGCAAGCGGCGTTTGCCCTTCATGCCACAGGTGATCGGCGTCGTGACCTCGCCCACGGGAGCGGTGATCCGGGACATTCTCCACCGTCTGGAGGATCGTTGCCCGACGCAGGTGCTGCTCTGGCCGGTGCTGGTGCAGGGACAGGGCGCCGCCGAGCAGGTGGCGCGGGCGGTGCGCGGGTTCAGCGAGATGCAGCCGGGCGGCCCTGTGCCCCGGCCCGATCTGGTGATCGTGGCGCGTGGCGGCGGCTCGATCGAGGATTTGTGGAGCTTCAACGAGGAGATCGTCGTCCGTGCCGTGGCGGAATGTTCGATCCCGATCATCTCCGCCGTGGGGCATGAAACGGATACGACGCTCTGCGACTATGCCGCCGACATGCGCGCGCCTACGCCCACGGCGGCGGCGGAAATGGCGGTGCCGGTGCGGGCGGAGCTGCTGGCGATGCTGACTGAGCAGGGCTTGCGCATGGACCGGGCCGTGCGGCGAGGAGCGGCGCAGGCCCGCGAGCGGCTGGAGATGCAGGCGCGGCTGATGCCGACGCCGGACATGCTGCTAGCGCCGCAGCGCCAGCGGCTGGACCAACTGTCCGATGGTCTGGTCAGCGGATTGCGGCATCGCGTTGCCGATGCGCGGGCGCATCTGGGGCAGGCGGGCGGGGCGTTGCGGCCCGCCCTGCTGCGCCAATATGTCAACCGCGCCGCCGAGCGCGTCGGCCGGTTGCGGCTGCGCCCGGATTATCTGGAGCGCGTTTACAAGGACCGGGCGACCGCTTTCGATCGCGTCTCGCGTCTCTTCACGTCGGTCAATCCCGACCTGCCGCTGCAACGCGGCTTCGCGCGGGTGATGGCGGGCGACCGGCTGGTGAAATCCGTGACGGAGGCGCGGTCGGCTGGCGCGGTCAGCCTGCATTTCCGCGACGGCGCGGTGGGCGCGAGCATCGATGGCGGCACGCCCCTTGAGAAGCCCGCCGCCGAGGCTATATCGACTCCGTCACGCACCCCGCGCAAAGCGCGCGAGGGCCAGGAGACGGGCCAGCAGGACCTGTTTTCCCAATGACGCCGTTGCACAGGAAAGGCCGAGTGATCCCATGCTGATGTCCAACCGCGACCGCCCGGCCCGGCTGCACTATATGGCCTACAGCTTCCGCGTGCTGCAGGCGGGCGACCATGTGGTGTGCTCCGTCAGCGGACAGAAGATCCCGCTGGAGGATCTGCGCTACTGGAGCATCGCCCGGCAGGAACCCTATGCCAGCGCCGAAATCTCCGCCCAGGCCGAACTGAAGGCGCGGGGTCTGTAAGGTGCCGGGGTTTAGATGAAGGGCTGGATCGCCGCCGCCGCGCTGGCGATGGCCGGTGTGGCGGCCACCTCCCCGGCAGCGCCGTCCCCCGTGGAACTGGTGCTGGCCGGTACGCCCGTCCAGGGCGGCGCCTTGCTGGGCACGGCGCCCAAGGGGACGGTCGAACTGCGCTTCATCGGGCAATTGGTGCCGGTCGATGCCGATGGCCGTTTCCTGATCGCCTTCGACCGCGATGCGGCGCCGCAGGCCCGGCTTACCGGACGTTTTGCCGATGGAACGCTTCTCGACCGCGCCCTCACCGTCGCGCCGCGCGACTGGCGGATCGAGCGGGTCGATGCGCCGCTGCGTCCGACGAAAAGCACGGAAGCCTTCCTCGCCCTGCGCAAGCCGGAGCTTGAACGGATCGCCGCCGCGCGCGAAACCGTGACTGACGCGCAGGGCTGGCGCCAGCGGTTCATCTGGCCGCGCATCGGCCGCGTCTCCGGCTTGTTCGGCGCGCAGCGCATCTATCAGGGGCAGCCGGGCGCCTATCATGGCGGCGTGGATATAGCGGGCGCGACGGGCGAGCCGGTGGTGGCCCCGGCCGACGGGGTGGTGATCCTGGCCGCGGATCGCCCGTTCACGCTGGAGGGCAATCTGCTGATGATCGACCATGGTCATGGATTGAACAGCGCGTTCCTTCACCTTTCGCGGATCGACGTGATTCCCGGGCAGCATGTGATTCAGGGGCAGCGCATAGGCGCAATCGGGGCCACCGGACGGGCCACGGGTCCGCATCTTCATTGGGGGATGAAGTGGAATGAAGCCCGGATCGATCCGATTCTGCTCACCGGACCCATGCCTCAGAACTGATCTATTATTTCACGGAACTATAATTTTATTCTTCGTCATGATATATCGAAATGTAAAAATTCCTTCTAGGAACTCAGACCTGTAACATTGTTGTTAAACAGGTGTTCAATACCGATTTTCTCGATTTGTGGCATATTTGCTACAGTTTCGGTCAAATGCGATGCCCGGGCTTTTGCCCTGCTTTACACTCATAAAACGACTGAGCAGAGTGCCCCGCAGTGCGTGTGAAGAGGGCTTGCTGTCGGGCTCCTTTCGCTCTCTTCACGCGTCAAAAAAGCGCGCGGGGCAATCCGCGAACCTCCAGAGCAAGGGACTGGATAGTGAAGACCATAACCAAGATTGGGCTGCGCGGTGGCGCGGCTCTCCAGGTGCTGACTCTTGTCAGCGCCGGCCTTACGACTTTCTCCGCACCCGCATTCGCGCAAGCGTCGCAAGCTTCCTCGGACGAACCGTCTAGTGACACGATCGTCGTTACCGGTTCCATTATTCGCCGCACTGACGCCGAAACACCCTCGCCAGTGACCCGGGTCACAACTGAGGAACTGGACCGCCGTGGCATCAACACCGTGCAGGACGGCATTCAGAAACTGGCCTCCAATAATGGCCCCGCCCTTACCAACGGCTTCACTGCCAACGGCGCTTTCGCTGGCGGTGCATCCGCTGTCTCGCTGCGTGGTCTGTCAACCAACTCGACGCTCGTGCTGTTCGACGGCCTGCGCGCTGCTTATTACCCGCTGGCGGACGACGGTTCGCGGAATTTCGTCGACCTCAACACCATTCAGGACGATATCGTTGAAAATGTCGAAGTCCTGAAGGACGGGGCTTCCTCCAGCTACGGCGCGGATGCCATCGCCGGCGTGGTTAACATTATCACCAAGCGTGAATTCAAGGGCATTGCCGGTCGGGTCGAGGCAGGTGTTGCCGAAAATGGCGCTGGGGGTAGTCAACGCCTGTCGCTGATGGCCGGCACCGGCGATCTGGATGACAATGGTTTCAACGCTTATATCAGCGGCTTCTACTATCATTCGGAAGCGGTTTATAATCGTCAGCTTGATGCGCCCTTTAATTCTTCCGATCAGCGCGGCATCGGCGGCCATAACGGCCAGGCCTATGGTCTGGACGCGAACGGCGTTCTGGAAAATAATGGCACGCTGACAGCGCAGGGCGATGGTAATTACAATCTGGGCAACCTGTATGTTCGCCCAGCAGACGCTCTCACCAACACCGCAATTGCGGGCAGCCGCTATCAGTTGCTGGCCGGCCGTTGTCTCAACGGTACGCCCTATGCCCCGACGGCTGCAGACCGCGCACCCAGCAACAACGCCAATATTCCAAACCTCGTCTGCAACGAGGACGGCGTGAACAAATATGGTGTCGTCGCTCCCGAAATTCAGCGTTTCGGCGGTTCCGCACGGATCACAGCTCGCGTTGGCGATACGTCGGAAGCATATCTGTCTGTCAATTTCCAGCAGTCCACCGTCAGCTATACCGGTGGTCCGCCGACGATCCGCGGAAATGCGCCGACCGGCATTTTTTATCCGCAGTTCTCGACGTCGAGCAATGCCGCCGTGCGCGCGCCTGGCTCATTCGTGCTGTCGCTGCCCGTCTATGTCTGCGCTCGTTCCACCGTTGGCCCGTGCACCGCGACCAACGGCACGCTGAATCCCAACAATCCGTTTGCTACGGCCGGCCAGAATGCGCTGATCATCGGCGGCCTTCCCACGACGATCACGTCCAACGAAACCCGCAGCCGCGTCTATCGCGCTGCTGCTGGCATTCAGGGCACGATATTCGACGATGTCGACTACAAGGTCGATTTTACGGCGATGCACACCGATCTGCGCCGCAAGATGGATGGCTATGTCTATATCCAGCACCTGCTGGATGTGATCAAGGACGGGTCGTATAACTTCGTCAATCCGGCCGCGAACAGCCAAGACGTTCAGGATTATCTGACGCCAACGAACATCTCGAATGCCTCGTCGGACCTGTATCAGGGCCAGTTCACCATGTCGAAGGCGATCGCAGATTTGCCGGGCGGTCCGCTGCAGGTCGCGATCGGCGGATCGATCTATCATGAAGCCGTCGACGCTCCCAGCGCCAACTCGGACATCAATGGTCCCACCATGCGTTATTTCACTCTCAACGCATTTGGTACCAAGGGTAGCCGCACCGTTTCGTCGGCCTTCGGTGAAATCGTCGCTCCTGTCATCGACCAAGTCGAACTGGAAGCGTCGGGTCGTTATGACCACTATAGCTCGGGTCAAAGCGCCTTCTCGCCCAAATTTGGCATCAAGGTGAAGCCGGTTCGTCAGTTGCTGCTGCGCGGCACCTATTCGAAGGGCTTCCGTATCCCGTCCTTCGGTGAAGCCAATGCTTTGCCGACCACCGGTTATGTGTCGCAGGTTGCCGCCAACATCCCGGCGGCTTTCCGCGCTCAATATGGTGCGGCTTGTGCCACTACACCGGCATCCTGCCCGACCTATCTGACCAACTACTCTATCGGTCAGACGACGCTGGCTTCGCCCAATCTCAACCCAGAGAAGTCGCGCAGCTTCACGGCCGGCGCGGTGTTCGAGCCGATCCGCAACCTGTCATTCACCGTTGACTATTACAACATCAAGAAGACTGGGGCGATCACCTCCCCGTCGACGGCGCCTGCTATCGCAGCTTATTACGCCGGCCAGCCGATCCCGGCCGGCTTCAACGTCATCGCCGACGCGCCCGACGTTAACAATCCGACGGCCACTCCGCGTATAGCCTTCGTTGAATCGACGCTGATCAACTCCGACACCATCAAGTCGGAAGGTATCGACTTCGGCGCGAACTTCACTCACGATTTTGGCGGTGTGAAGTGGTCGAGCAATCTGGAAGCTTCCATGCTGATCAATCTCAGCACGACCTTCCCCGACGGCACGACCGAAAAATATGTCGGTACCCTGGGTAACTTCAACCTGACGGCTGGTTCGGGCACGTTCAAGTGGCATGGCTATTGGTCGAATACGCTGGACTTCGGCAAGCTGGCTTTGACTGGCACCGTCAACTACACGTCGGGCTATGACCTGTCGGCGATGGATCAGGGGAATGAGTATAAGGATTGCGGTCTGTCGCCTGGCTACGGCGACTGTCATGTGTCCAAGTACATCACCTTCGACCTGAACACGAACTTCAAGGTCACGGATAAGGTGAACTTCTATGTGAACGTCATCAATCTGTTCGACAACCTGCCGGACATCGACCCGGTCACCTATGGTGCGTTCCTGTACAACTCGGTTCAGGCGGGCGAAGGCGTGTATGGCCGGATTTTCCGGGCCGGCGCGCGCTTCAAGTTCTGATCGGACGAAATGCAAACAGAAGAGGCGGTCTCTTGTCGAGGCCGCCTTTTTCGTAAAGGAGGAATTTTCGATGAAGCTGTTTCCCATCATTCTGATCTGCGGGTCTGTGCTGGTTCCGCCGACTTTCGCAGCCGATGCACCGTCCGGTCAGGCGATGTCAGCGGGGAGCGCCGCGGAAAAGAAAATCTGCCGCCGGGAAACGGTAACAGGGTCGTTCATGCCCAAGCGCACTTGCCATACGCGAGCGGAGTGGGAAGCGATCGAACAGAATGCGAATGCGGAAAAGGACCGAGCAGGTACACGCTCATTGTCGGGGAATTGGCGTTCGAACTAATCGCGGCATGAAAAAGCTGCGTGACTGGGATGTTCACCATTCACCTTATATCCACGGCTGTGTTGATCGGGATCAACAGCATCTTCCAATGGACAAAGCCCTCCTGAGCCTAGCGGCTTCTTCTCCTCCTTTGCAGCCGCCCCCAGGACGGGCTTGCGGCTGTTGCATTTCAGCGACATAGCGGCGAGCAAAATTATCGCAGGTTAGTTCCGTAGCTTTACTTTTGTTAAATGGCTGAGCAGGCTTTGTTCGTCCGCGCCGTTTCGACGCCACGCAAGTGGCCAGACAGGGCGGAGAGAGGCAGAGACACTCGAAGCAAGGGGTAGAGCTTTGATCCATATTAAAAAGAGCATGTTGCGTTCCGGCGCGGCACCGATGATCCTGTCCATGGCACTGGTCGCAGGGCCTGCCTTCTCTCAGAGCGAACCCCAGGCGGCGGCTCCCGAAGCAGAAGATACGATCATTGTCACCGGATCGCGCATCCAGCGGCCGGATCTCGAAGCGAGCAGTCCTGTGGCTGTGCTCTCCGCCGAGCAGATCAAACAGGTCAATACCGTGACGGTCGAACAGATCCTGTCGTCCAACCCCCAATTCATGGCGGGCTTCGGCGGATCTTCCAACAACCCGGGCGATGGTTCGGCCACGGTCGACCTTCGCGGCCTGGGGGAAAACCGCACGCTGGTGCTGATCGATGGCAAGCGTGCGCCTTTCTACGATACGTCGGGCGCTGTCGACGTCAACAGCATCCCCACGGCACTGATCAAGCGGATCGATGTGCTGACCGGTGGCGCATCCGCCGTTTATGGCTCGGATGCCGTGGCAGGCGTAGTCAACTTCGTTCTGGACGACCGGTTCGAAGGGCTCGCAGCCGATGGCAGCAGCCAGATTTCCAGCCGGGGCGACGGCGCGCTCTATAATATCAGCCTGACTGGCGGCATCAAATTGGGCGACCGGGGCAATCTGGTCGTGTCGGGCGGCTATTCAAAGCGCAACGGCGTCTATTTCGGCGCCCGCCGCCGGAACGCAACCGCGCTGGATTCGAGTGACCTGGTCAGCTCTGGCGGCTCCAGCAATGGCGTCCCAACGCTGTTCGACATTCCCGGGGACGAGGACGGCACCGTTGGGGGGCTGCAACAGGTCCAACCTGATGGCTCGCTGTCCAGCGATGTCGAGCTCTACAACTTCAATCCCGTCAACTATGCCCAGTTGCCCTTCGAACGCTATAATGTGATGGCGCTCGGCCGGTATGAAGTGACCGACGGCGTAGAGGCTTATGGCCGTTTCAGCTACAGCCATGTGAAGGTCGAGACGAACCTGGCGCCGACGGCGACCGCAGGTTTCGGCTTCAATCTCGATCCCAGCAACCCCTTCCTGTCGGATGCGATGCGCGCCGCCTTCTTCGACCAGGTGGCCAATCCCTTCCTGCAGATCAACGATGGATCGGATGTCGCTGAAGATCCCACGGCGCGTGCTGGAACGTCCAACATCGGCATCCGCCGCCGCATGGTCGAAACCGGCGGCCGTTTGAGCACCTACACCACGAACAATTTTCAGTTTGTGGGTGGTCTGCGGGGGCAGATCGGCGATGGGCTGAACTATGATCTCTTCGCGCAATACGGGCAATCGAAGCGCGACACCGTGCTGCGTAACGACCTGTCCTATACGGCTCTGCAGCAAGCGCTGGACGTGGTCCAGGGGCCCAACGGCCCGCAATGCTTCGATCCGTCCAATGGCTGCGTGCCGCTCAACATCTTCACCACGACGCCGGTGACACAGCAGCAGCTCGCCTTCGTTCTGCGTAACGCGACGGAAAATACCAAGACAACCCAGTTCATCGCGGGCGGCAGCCTGGCGGGTGACATCGGTTTTCTGAAGAGCCCCTGGGCCGAAGGCCCGGCGGCTTTCTCGATCGGTGCGGAATATCGCCGGGAAAAGGGCACGACCAAGGTCGATCCGCTCTATGCGTCGGGCGATCTCATCTATTATGGTCAGGGTCAGAACATTTCCGGCAAATATGACGTCAAGGAACTTTATGCGGAACTGAAAATGCCGCTGGTTCAGGAACGGCCGGGCATCTACGCGCTGAATGTGGAGGGCGGGTACCGTTATTCCGATTACTCGACCGTCGGGTCGGTTCATACCTACAAGTTCGGCGGCGACTATGCGCCGATCAATGGCGTGCGTTTGCGCGGCATCTATCAGCGCGCCGTTCGCGCCCCTAATCTCTATGAACTATACTCTCCTGTCGTGGCAGCCACCGGCAGTCTTCAGGTCGATCCTTGTGCGGGCAGCAATGTGCCTGCCGACATCGCTGCCATCTGTATCGCGCAGGGGGCTCCGACCGTGGGCGCGATTGCGCAGCCGATTTCGGGTCAGGTCAACATCTTCACTGGCGGAAATCAGAATCTGCATGAGGAAAAGGCCGATACGGTCACGCTCGGCCTGGTGGTAAACCCGCCGTCTCTGCGGAATTTCACCTTCTCGCTCGATTATTACCGCATCAAGATAAAGGATGCGGTCGATGACACGCCCGTCTTCGTGACGATGAACCAATGCTATAATATCGATAAGGACCCCAACAGCGCCGCTTGTGCCGGCATCGTGCGCAACCCGGTAACAGGCGGACTCAGCGGCGACACGACCATTGGCGTGCCATCGCAGCTGGGCAACGTCGCCGGCATCAAGACGGAGGGGCTGGACATCACCGCCAGCTATCGCGGCGGTTCGTCGGAAGGCTTCAATTACAGCATCAACTTCGCTGGCACCTACGTCTTTTCGTTCAAGAAGCAGAGCGATCCGACTTCCCCCGTTTATGAATGCGCGGGTACTTTCGGCGGTGCATGCGACATGGAGCCGCTGCCGGAATGGAAGCATGTTCTGGACCTGAACCTCGGCTTCAAGGGCTTCACGCTGAACAGCCGCTGGCGCTATCTGGGTTCGGTCAAGCAAGATGCCGCGACCGACATTCTGAGGTCCAAGATCGGCGGATATTCCTATTTCGATGAGACGCTCAGCGTCAATGTCGAAGATGGAGTGACGTTCCGCCTGGGCGTGCTGAACTTGTTCGACAAGAAGCCTCCGATCGTGGGCGACACGGTCGGCGCGTCAGCCAACGGCGGCAGCACCTTCCCCAATACCTATGATGTGATCGGGCGGCAGTTCTTCGCCGGCGCGTCGATCAAGTTCTGATGCTGAAGGGCCGGGGCCGATCATTAAGGCGGTCCCGGCCCGGTTTATTGCCGCTATGACGGGGGAATGACTCACCGCGAATCGGTTCTTTACGATCCCACCTGGCTCCCGCACAGGATCGATCCGGATCGTGGCGAGATACTGTTCCTGCGCTGTGATCCCGATAGGATTGCCGCCGCCTCCTTCATTGACGGGCGTACGGACATCGGCGTCGGTTCCAGCCTTGCCCTGCCTATTGCCGATCTGCTGCGACAGCCTTTGCCATCCCGCCCCACCTGCCGTTTTCTCTTCCATATCGGTTTTTGCGGCTCGACTTTATTGTCGCGGCTGATCGAGGCGCCTGGTCATGTGCGGGTGCTGCGGGAGCCGAACATATTTGCCGATCTGGCGAATTATCGCGCCGCGCTCGACCGAAGGGAAAGCAATGCGGAAATGAGCGACCGGTTGGTGCAGCATATCTGTTTGCTGCTCCATCGCCCCTGGTCCCCTGGCGAGATCATGGTGGTGAAGCCATCCAACTGGGCCAATAATCTGTTGCCCTCGATAATGTCCGTCGGTCCGCTGCGAGCGATTTTCCTCACCATGACGCGCCCGGCCTTTCTTCAGGCGGTGTGCCGGGGCGGCAGCGATCGGCTGGCCTTTGCGGCTCGGGCGGCGGTCCATCTGTCCAGCAGGGGCACGCGCGACGCCAGTCAGGTGTCGGGCGCACTGGCTCGCAAAGGCGACGATCTGGATCGCTTGCTCGCGCTAACGCTGGTGCTGCATGCGATCCAGCAGCGCGCCTTTGAAAAAGCGATGAAGCAGTCTGGTCAAAAGGAGGTGCGCCTTCTCCATGGGGAGGGTTTGCGGACGGACCCACAGCATCTTGCTCGTCAGGCGATGCAAACGCTGGCGGTGCCGCAGCCGATGCTGGCGGATACCGTCGCGCATTGGTCCGGACGGAACGCCAAGACGCCGGATCAAGCTTATTCGGTGCAGGATGAAAGGGATGCGGACGGCCGGGCCGCAACAGCCATCGGGGACCGGATGGAGGCAGCCTTGCAATGGGCGAACGAAGCTTTGGGTAACTGAATGCGGGATCAATCGGGTTGCCGGCCTGTCCGAAGCCAGCCTGTCACCGAAAGGCGTTCGGCACCGGCAAAGGGCGCCACATGGCTCACACTGTGCGGTTGCCCGATGGCGAACAGGCTCAGTCCGTTGAAGTGAGGAACGAATATGTCGGTGACATTCTCGCCCGCGCCATGGAACAGCAATAGCCCGCCCCAATCCGGTCGCCATCCCGGCGTCAAACCCAATATATAGGCCAGCCGCCTATTCTTGCCGGCGACGGCATCATCATGCCGCGTCAGGAAGTCTCCCGGCCGATAGCGGGTGGCCTGCGCATCGGCAAAGCCGATCCCCTTTTCTCCTGTGATCGCCGCGATGAATTCCAGGACCTCCTGAGAACTCATGAAGGTTGCAAAAGCCGCGAGATGCTCGCTGGCCGCTTGCCTCTTCGATTTTTCATCCGGCACGCGGATGGTGTCGAACTGGAACTGAAAACCATGGCTGGCCTTGGCGAACATGGCCTGTTCCAGGGTCTTGCGCGTCTCGTCCGGCAAAGCATCGAACCGATCGGCAGCGATTTCGAAGACCTGGCTTTCGCCGTTGATGACATGGCGCCAATCGGAGCGTTCGCTCAGACTGGCGCGCAACGCCAGAGCCTGAGGGGCTTCAAGGAAATCGGCGATCTGCACGCGGCCCTCGCATGCAAAATGCTCTCGCAAAATCGCTTCGTCCAAGTCCGGATTCAACTTGAACATGGGGAATGAAGGGCGTTCCATATGGACGGACTATAACGATTTTCCCGTCCGGGAAACGCCCCTCTTTGGCTCCCGCGTCAGCCCACACTCAACCTCAACGCCCCATCCCCTTCATCCACCCTCACGGTCGCGCCATCCGGCACTTCGCCGCGCAGGATCAGGTCGGCCAGCGGGTCCTGCAAATAGCGCTGCACCGCGCGCTTCAGCGGCCTTGCGCCGTAGACCGGATCATAACCCACCCGGCCCAGCCATGCCCGTGCGCCGTCGGTCAGGTCGAGTTTCACCTTCCGGTCCTTCAGCAGCTTGCCGATCCGCGCCACCTGGATGTCCACGATCGGCGCCATATGGGCGGCGCCCAGGCGGTGGAACAGGATCACCTCGTCCAGCCGGTTCAGGAATTCCGGCCGGAAATGCGCGCGGACGATGTCCATCACCTGATCCTCGACCTTCTCGACCGGCTCGTCATCCGCGAGCGAAGCGATGAACTGGCTGCCCAGGTTCGACGTCAGCACGATGATCGTGTTGGTGAAGTCCACCGTCCGGCCCTGACCATCGGTCAGGCGGCCGTCATCCAGCACCTGGAGCAGCACGTTGAACACATCGCTGTGCGCCTTCTCCACCTCGTCGAACAGCACGACCTGATAGGGGCGGCGACGGACAGCTTCGGTCAGCACGCCGCCTTCCTCATAGCCGACATAGCCCGGCGGCGCGCCGATCAGCCGGGCGACCGAGTGCTTCTCCATGAACTCGCTCATGTCGATGCGCACCATCGCGCTGTCGTCGTCGAACAGGAATCCGGCGAGCGCCTTGGTCAGCTCCGTCTTGCCCACGCCCGTTGGCCCCAGGAACAGGAACGATCCCAGCGGCCGGTTCGGGTCCTGCAAACCCGCCCGCGAACGGCGCACCGCGGTCGACACGGCCTTGACCGCATCGGCCTGGCCGATGACGCGCTTACCCAGTTCCTCTTCCATGGCGAGCAGCTTCTCGCGCTCGCCCTCCATCATCCTGTCGACGGGGATGCCGGTCCAGCGGCTGACGACCGAAGCGATGTCCTCGCTCGTCACTTCCTCGCGCAGCATCGCGCCCTGCGTGACGTTCTGGGCCTCGGCCAGCTTGCGCTCCAGCTCCGGAATGCGGCCATAGGCCAGCTCGCCCGCCTTGGCGAGGTCGCCCGCGCGCTGCGCCTGGTCCAGTTCAACGCGGGCAGCGTCCAACTGCTCCTTGAGCTTGCTTTCGCCCGCGATCTTGTCCTTCTCCGCCTGCCAGCGCTGGGTGAGTTCGGCCGACTGCTGCTCCAGATTGGCTAGGTCTTCTTCCAGCGCCGCCAAGCGATCCTGCGAAGCCTTGTCCGTCTCCTTCTTCAGCGCCTCCCGCTCGATCTTGAGCTGGATGATCCGCCGGTCGAGCGTCTCGATCTCCTCCGGCTTGCTCTCCACCTCCATGCGCAACCGCGACGCCGCCTCGTCCATCAGGTCGATGGCCTTGTCCGGCAGGAAACGGTCGGTGATGTATCGGTTGGAGAGAGTCGCCGCCGACACGATCGCGCCGTCGGTGATCCGCACGCCATGGTGCAACTCATATTTCTCCTTCAGGCCCCGCAGGATGGAGATGGTGTCCTCCACCGTCGGCTCGCCCACGAAGACAGGCTGGAACCGCCGCTGCAACGCGGGGTCCTTCTCGACATATTTGCGATATTCGTCGAGCGTGGTCGCGCCGATGCAGTGCAGTTCGCCGCGCGCCAGGGCAGGCTTCAACAAATTGCCCGCGTCCATCGCGCCCTCGGACTTGCCCGCGCCGATCAGCGTGTGCATCTCGTCGATGAAGAGGACGATCTGCCCCTCCGCGCCCTTCACCTCGTCCAGCACGCCTTTCAGCCGCTCCTCGAACTCGCCGCGATATTTGGCGCCCGCGATCAGGCTGCCCATGTCGAGCGCCATCAGCGTGCGGTCCTTCAGCGTATCGGGCACGTCGCCATTGGCGATGCGCAGCGCCAGCCCCTCGGCAATGGCGGTCTTGCCGACGCCGGGATCGCCGATGAGGACGGGATTATTCTTGGTGCGGCGGGCCAGGATCTGGATCGTCCGCCGGATTTCCTCGTCACGGCCGATCACGGGGTCCAGCTTGCCCTCGCGCGCCGCTTCGGTCAGGTCGCGGGCGAATTTCTTGAGCGCGTCGTAGCGATCCTCCGCGCCCGCCGTGTCGGCGGTGCGCCCCCCGCGCAGATTGTTGATCACGGCATTCAGCGCCTCCGCCTTCACACCAGCCGCCGCCAAAGCCTTGCCAGCCGCCGTGGTGGTGGCGAGGGTGAGGGCCAGCAACAGCCGCTCGACGGTGACGAAGCTGTCCCCCGCCTTGGTCGCGATCTGTTCGGCACTGTCCAGAACGCGCACGGCATCATTGTCCAGGCCGGGGGTCTGCTGCGCGCCGCTGCCGGATACGGCAGGCACCTTGGCCAGCGCTGCATCGGTTTCGCGCAGCGCCACGCCGGCGTCGCCGCCCGCTGCCTTGATCAGGCCGGACGCCATGCCCTGCTGGTCCTCCAGCAACGCCTTCAGCAGATGCTCCGGGCCGATGCGCTGATGGCTCATCCGGATCGCGACGGTCTGCGCCGACTGGAGGAAGCCCTTGGCGCGGTCAGTGAATTTTTCGAGGTTCATCATGTTCCCCTTCGTGAAGCTCGTCACGATGTAATGTTGCATAAAAGCAACACAAGAGGCTCTACGCAAATATCCTTACGTCCTGGCGCACCGTGTTCCTTACGAAGGCGGGAAGCCGGTCCCGCCGTCAGAACTGGACTCCTGCATTGGCTCAGGCCGACCTTCGGGTCGCGGGAGCACGTTGCGTTAAACCTCGGGCGGGGAACACATGTTCCCTATCGCTTCACCGCTTTTGGCGCATCCGGCGCAAAGGCGTCCCCGAAGAAATCCCCCTTGTACCAGAGCGGCGCCTGCGGCTCGTCCGCGATCTCCCGCGCGATGGCATAGTTCACCTTGGCGAACTTGGCCGCCGCGCCCCAGTTGAAGGGCAGGCTCATCTGGTCGGAAAGCTGGTGATAGTCGGTCTTGAGGAAATGTTCGAACGCCTCTTTCCCCGGCCCGGCGAAACCGGTCATCAGGAACACCGCCGGCACCCCCTCCTGCACGAAGCGATAATGGTCGGACCGGGTGAACAGCCCTTCGGCCGGCAGGGGATCGGGCGAGAGCGAAACGCCCTCGGCCTTCGCCGCTTTCTCGACAATCGGCCCCAAGGTCGAATGATCGGCGCCGAAGGCGATCACGTCCTGAAAATCATAGGTCAGGATCGGCATGTCGAGATTGACCACGCCGACCAGCTTGCCCCCCGCCGTCAGGACGGGGTTCCGCGCCAGATATTGCGACCCCAGCAGCCCGTCTTCCTCCGCCGTCACCGCCGCGAAGAGGATGGAGCGTTTCGGCCGCTCCCCGCTCTCCGCAAAGGCCTTGGCCACCGCCAGCAGGGTCGCCACGCCCGACGCATTGTCCATCGCGCCATTATAGACCCTGTCCGGCCCCTTGCCGTCTTCCTTGATCCCCAGATGGTCGAGATGCGCCATCAGCAGCACATATTCCCGGGCCAGCGCCGGGTCGGAACCGGGCAGCACCGCCAGCACATTGCGGCTGGGCGCGGTCTCGACGGTGCTGGTGCGGTCGATGCGGATGCCGGGCTTCAGCGCGAAGCCCTTGGGGCGGACGCCCTTCTTCTCCGCCTCGGCACGGATCGCGGCCAGGCTCCTGCCCGATCCGGCGAGCAGCGCGTCGGCGGCGGCGCCGGTCACTGTGCCGGTGCCGCGGATCCCGGGGGTGCGGACATAGGGCTGGCCGTCTTTTTCCAGCCAGCTCACCGTCGGATGCTGCGCCCGGTCGCGCAGCTTCTCCCAGGGGGTGCGGCGCAGATAGCCGGTGGTGGGAATGGTGATGAGGCCGATGGCCCCGGCCTGCTGCGCCGCCAGCGCCTTTTCGGCGGCCAGGTGCGCGCCGATCTCGCTCGGCATGCCGACGGGCGAGCCGGACAGCGCCACCGCGAACTTGCCGCGCAGGTCGAGACCGGCATAGTCGTCGATCTTCTCGCGCCCGGATTTCAGGCCATAGCCGACGAACACCGCCTGCGCCTCGATGCTTTGTCGCGGCTCCCGGCCGAAGGCGCCGACAGCGACATCGTCGCCATTGGCGAAGCGCCTGCCGCCGATGTCCATCGACGGGGCGGCCCCCTTGTCGAGCCGCGCCACGGCAAGCGTCACGGGCTGATACCAGCTATCGGCAACCGCCTGCCGCAGGCCCAGTGTCTCGAACCGCGCGGCGACATAGCGGGCGGCGATGTCATAGCCGCGCGTGCCCGCGTCGCGCCCCTCCAGCAGGTCGTCGGCCAGGAAGCCGATGTCGGCCCGAATGTCCTCCGCACTGATGGCGGGTGCGGTTTCGGCGGGTGCGGTTCCGGCGGGTGCTGGGCCGGGGGTGGCGAGGGCAAGGGCGAAGGTGGAAGCGAAGGCGAAGGACCGAAGGCGCATCGGGTGCGAAAACCTCTGTTTATGGTTGGAAGGGAAACCTAGCGCGCTGGTTTCGTCTGTCCAGCGGCCTCTCGCCCTTGCCGGAGGATGAGGCGCCTCTCCCACATGCGTATTGCACAGCTAAAACGCCCCGCTATGCTGCCCGCCGATCCACTGACCATCATGAGGCGCCGATGACCTTCTCCCCCATTTCCCGCCGGATGGCCCTGATGCTCGGCCTGTCCTCGCTCGCGTTCGTGCCCATGATGCAGGCGGCGGCTGCTCCGGCGTCCCAGGCGGCGAGCGCGCCCGCGCCGCTTTCCAGCCTGGTCGCGGCGGTGAACATTCCCTATGAGCAGTTCACGCTGAAGAACGGGCTGCGCGTCATCGTCCACACCGACCGCAAGGCGCCGGTCGTTGGCGTGTCCATCTGGTATCATGTCGGCTCGCGCTTCGAACCGGCGGGCAAGACCGGCTTCGCCCATCTGTTCGAGCATCTGATGTTCTACGGCTCCGAAAATGCCGACGGGCCTTTCTTCGGGCGGCTGGAGGACATCGGCGCCACCGACTGGAACGGCACGACCTGGTTCGACCGCACCAATTATTTCGAGACGGTGCCGACCGGCGCGCTGGACCGGGCGCTGTTCCTGGAATCCGACCGCATGGGCCATCTGCTGGGCGCCGTCACCCAGACCAAGCTCGATACCCAGCGCGGCGTCGTGCAGAATGAAAAGCGCATGGGCGAGAATGAGCCCTATGGGCTGGTCGAATATGCGCAGCTCGCCGCCATGCTGCCGGAGGGGCATCCCTACCGCCACTCCACCATCGGTTCGATGGCGGACCTGAACGCTGCCAGCCTTGCCGATGTGCAGACATGGTTCAAGACCCATTATGGTCCGAACAACGCCGTGCTGGTGCTGGCGGGCGACATCGACGTGCCGACGGCGAAGGCCAAGGTCGAGAAGTGGTTCGGCAATATCCCCGCCGGTCCCGCGCCCAGGGATGTGGATGCGGCCGTCCCGACGCTCGACAAGGATGTCGAGAAGGTGATGCACGACAATGTCGCCGCCACCCGGCTCTATCGCAACTGGATCGTGCCGGGGGTGAATTCGGACGATCTGACGCCGCTCAACCTGGCGATGGCTGTGTTCGGCGGCCTCAAATCCTCGCGGCTCGACAATATCCTCGTGCGGGACGAGAAGGTCGCCGTGGGCGTGAAGGCCAGCATCCAGCCCTTCGAGAAGCTCTCCATCGCGGAGATCACCGTGGACGTGAAGCCGGGACAGGACCCGGCGGCGGTGGGCAAGCGGCTCGACCAGCTTCTGGCCGACTATCTCGCCAAGGGGCCGACGGCGGACGAGGTGCAGCGCGCCGCGACGCAGCAGCTTTCGGGCACCATCGGCGGGCTGGAGAAGGTCGGCGGCTTCAGCGGCAAGGCGGTGACGCTGGCCGAGGGCGCCGTCTATTCGGGCGATCCGGCCAAATATAAGAAGGATCTGGCCGCCGCCGCCGCCGCGACGCCCCAATCGGTGAGCGAGGCGGCGCGCAAATGGTTGTCCCGCCCGGTGTTCCGCCTGACCGTGGCCCCGGGCGAGCGGTCGGCCGAGGACAATGCGCTGGCGGGCAACGCGACCCATCACCCGGCCTATTTCCGCGATCCCAAGAAGCCCGCGCCGGTCGCGGCGACCCCGCCGCCGCCCACAAAAATCGCTGAGCCGGGGATCGAGCCGGTCAAGGACCTGGAATTCCCGGCGGTCGAGCATGCGACGCTCAAGAACGGCATTCCCATCGTCTTCGCGCGCCGAGCAACGGTGCCGGTGGTGCGGGTGTCGGTGTCCTTCGATGCGGGCAACGCGGCCGACGACAAGGCGAAGCTGGGCACGGCGGGCCTGACCACCGCGCTGCTGGACGAAGGCACGACGACGCGCAGCTCTGTGCAGATCGCGGAGGAGCAGGAACGGCTGGGCGCCTCGATCAGCGCGGGCAATGGCATGGACGCGACCAATGTCGGCCTCTATGCGCTCAAGCCCAATCTGGACGCCTCGCTGGGCCTGCTGGCGGACGTGATCCGCAACCCGGCCTTCGCGCCGGCGGAGGTCGAACGCCTGCGCGGCCAGGTGCTGACCCGGATCGCGGCGGAAAAGACCGAACCCATGCCGATCGCGCAACGCCTGCTGCCGCCGCTTCTCTATGGGCAGGCGCATCCCTATGGCATTCCCTTCACCGGATCGGGCACGGAAAGCGGCGTCAAGGCGGTGACGCGGGCCGATCTCGTCGCCTTCCACGACAAATGGATGCGGCCCGACAATGCGACGATCTTCGTCACCGGCGACACGACGCTGGCCGACGTGATGCCGCTGCTGGAAAAGCGCTTCGGGGACTGGAAGGCGCCCAAGGCGGCCAAGGGCGCCAAGCTGTTCCGCATGGACCGCATGATGCGCCCTTCGCGCATCATCCTGGTCGACAAGCCGCAAAGCCCGCAGTCGATGATCCTCGCCGGGCTGCTCACCAACAAGGCGGGCACGGACAATCCGGTCACGCTGCTGACCGCCAATGAGGTGCTGGGCGGCAGCTCGACCTCCCGCCTGATCATGGACCTGCGAGAGACCAAGGGCTGGGCCTATTATGCGGGCAGCGCGCTGCCCGGCGTCAAGGATACGATCCCGCTGCTGGTCTATGCCCCGGTCCAGACCGACAAGACCGGGGAGTCCATCGTCGCCGCGCGGAAGGACATCAGCGACTTCCTGACCGCCAAGGGCACGACGGAGGCGGAACGCAACCAGACGATCAACAGCCAGATCCTGTCGCTGCCCGGCAGTTTCGAAACCTCGTCCGACCTGCTCGGCGCGATGATGCGCAACCGGATGCTCGGGCGGCCGGACGATTATTATGAGACGCTACCGGGCGTGTACCGCGCGATGACGGCTGCCGATCTCGACAAGGCGGCGCGGGATGCGATCAATCCCGACCGGCTGATCTGGGTGGTCGTGGGCGACGCGAAACTGGTGAAACCGCAGCTTGACGTCGTCGGCCTTCCGGTGGAAATGGGCACATTGGCCGATTGACGGTTACGTAAAGGAGAAGTGCTATGGCAGCAGTGGATGGCGCCTATGACTGCGTCGCGAAAACGCCGATGGGCGACCAGAATGGCGTGCTGACGGTCATCAGCTCGGGCGACGGCTTTCATGGCACCTTCGCGGGCATGATGGGTTCGCTCGACGTGGCCGAGGGCAAGGTGGACGGCAACAAGCTGCGCTGGAAGATGAACATGACGCTGCCGATGCCGATGACGCTGGAATGCGAGGCGGAGGTGAATGGCGATTCCATCACCGGGACGATGCAGCTTGGCGCGTTCGGCACTGCGGGCTTTTCGGGCACGCGTCGGGCCTGAGGGTTCCAGCAGGGCGGAAAAGAGGGCCGGAAACGCAAGTTTCCGGCCCTCTTTCGTGCTGCGCCAAAAACTTCCCCTATGCGCAACATGGGGGACCGCCCGCGGACGCGGCAGGTCGTGGCCCCTTTTAACTCCACCCGCCCAAGGCTGCTTCTCCTCCCATCCTGCGATGGAGAGAAACTAAAATCCCTTGACGCGGGACATTAGTTAGCTATCTAAGAAAAATGTCCCGATCGGAGTTGAAGCGCGCTCTCGCGCATAAAATGCCACAGGTGGCGCGCCAGTGGCGGCAACTGGCCGATCTGGCGCTGGCGGAATTCGGCGTTTCGAACAGCGCGGGCTGGTGCCTCATCTATCTCGACCGGCTGGGCCCCGACGTCCGGCAGGCGGATCTGGCAGAGGAACTGGGCATCGCCCAGCCTTCGCTGGTCCGGACCCTCGACCAGCTGCAGGCGGCGGGGCTTGTGGAGCGCGTACCCAATCCCGATGATCGGCGGTCGAATCGAGTCGCCTTCACGCCGGAGGGGCAGGAGCTGGTGGGCCGGATAGAGGCCAGGCTGGAGAATCTTCGGCGCGAATTGCTCGACGGCGTGCCCGACGCCGCGATCGAGATCATCGTCAACCTGCTGAACCTGCTGGAGCGGCGCATGGCCGAGCGGCGGGGTCAGTCGTAACGGGACGGCCCGCCATGAATGGCCCGACATGCGAGCGCTGATATGAACGCCCTTGGAGAGCGCATCGGCTGGCCTGCCGCGCTCTTTTCCCTGAAATGCTTCGCGGCGGCGATGCTGGCGCTCTATGTCGCGCTCAGCATCGGGCTGGAGCGGCCCTATTGGGCGTTCCTGACCAGCTATATCGTCGCCCAGCCGCTGGCCGGGGCGGTGATTTCCAAGGCGGTGTTCCGCGTCATCGGCACGCTGACCGGCGCGATCTTCTCCGTCGCCATCGTGCCGCCGCTGGTCAATGCGCCGGAACTGCTGTCGCTCGCCATGGCGCTTTGGCTGGCCCTGTACGTCTTCGTCTCCCTGCTCGACCGCACGCCGCGATCCTATATGTTCGTGCTGGCGGGCTATAGCGCCTGCCTCATCGTCTTCCCCGACGTCGACACGCCACAGACCATCTTCACCGTGGCGACGCTGCGCGTGCAGGAAATCACCATCGGCATCATGTGCGGCAGCCTGGTCCACGGCGTCGTCTTCCCCGGCTCCATCACCAATCTGCTGCTGGCGCGGGTGGAGGCGATGCTGCGCGATGCGGAACGCTGGTCGCATGACGCCATCGCGTTGGAGCCGGTGGAGGGGCTGGCGCAGGAACGCCGCCGTCTGGCGCAGGACATCACCGAGCTGCACCAGATGTCGGTGCACCTGCCGTTCGACATCAGCCGCCTCGCGCCCCGCGTGCGCACGGTGCGCGCGATGCAGGACCAGCTTTCGCTGCTTCTGCCACTGGGCGCGGCCGTGGAGGACCGGCTGGCCATGCTGAAGGCGGCAAGCGGCGGAAAGGTGCCGCAGGAGGTCGAAGAACTAATCGCGGATGTCCGCGCCTGGATCGTCAACCCCGGCGACGACATCATCCTTCGCACCGCGGCGGCGGATGCCCTGATCGCCCGCTGCGCCGCTCTGGAGCCTGCGGCGCGGGAGGAGATGGGGTGGGCGGACATGATGCGCCTCAGCCTGTTCGCCCGGCTGGCCGCCCTGATCGCGGCGCATCGCGACTGCCGCGACCTTTACGACCAGATGGTGACGCACAGGCGGGAGGCGGTTAGCCCCCGCGTCGGTGAGTTGCTGGAGGGGCGGCGCAACCGCGAACTGCACAGGGATTATGCCGGGGCGGCGCGCGGGGCCCTCGGCGCCTTCGTCACCGTGGCCGTGGGCTGCGCATTGTGGATCGGCAGCGGCTGGAAGGACGGCGGCAGCGCGGTGATGCTGGCGGGCGTGTTCCTTTCCCTGTTCGCCGCGTCGGACAATCCGCTGGCGCCGCTCAAGGGCTTCATGATCGGCACCATCGCCGCTTCGCTGCTCGGCGCGGTCTATGGCTATGCGATCATGCCGCGCCTCGACGGCTTCGCCATGCTGGCGGCCGCCTATGCCCCGATGCTGCTGTTGCTCGGCACGATGATGGCGTCGCCGCGCTGGATGGGCATCGCCCTGCCGACGCTGCTGGGGCTGGGCAGCCCGGTGCTGCTGTCGGATCGCTATGTCAGCGCCTTTGCCAGCTACGCCAACGGCACCGTGGCGCAGCTGGTGGGCATCTGGTTCGCGATCATCATGGCCGGGCTGTTGCAGTCGGCGGGGGTGGAGCGGGCGATCCGGCGCACGGTGCGCGCGGGCTGGAACGACATTGCCAACCGCGCCACGTTGATGACGCCGCCCGATCTGCGCGGCTGGATCAACCGGATGCTGGACCGCATCGCCCTGTTGGCGCCGCGTCTGGCGGCGGTGCGGTCCGACAGCGGGCGGCCGCTCTACGACGCGCTGCGCGACCTGCGGACCGGCGTCGCCATTGGCGAATTGCGGCAATTGCGGCTCGACCTGCCCGCCGATGAAGCGGCGCCGCTGGCCGATGTGCTGACGGGCGTCAGCGCGCATTATCGCGGGCTGGACCCGGATGCGCCCGCGCCCGCGAAGCCCGCCCTGCTCACCGACATCGACCATGCGATCAGCGACCTGTCGCGCAATCCCAGCGCGGTGATCCGGCGGGAGGCCATACTCGCGCTGGTCAGCCTGCGCCGCAACCTGTTCCCTGAAAGCGAAGGCTATCGGAGAGTGGCCGCATGACCGGAGAAATCGCCCTGGGCGGCGTCTATGTGCCGACCCTGTTGTTGCTCGCGCTGGTGGCGCTGATCCTGAGTTGGGGCGTCACCCGGCTGATCGGCGCTTTCGGTCTCTATCGTTTCCTCGCCTATCGCGCGGCGGTCGACCTCAGCATCTTCGTGCTGGTGCTGGGCGCGCTCGCCCTCCTCGTTCCCACCCTTGGAATCCGCCTATGAACCGTTTTGCCGCCACGCTGATCCCCCCTGCCCTGATCAGGAGCGCCGCCACCATCGTCATCGTCATCGCCGCCGTGCTGGTGGCGATATGGATGTGGAACCATTATGAGCGCAGCCCCTGGACCCGCGACGGGCGGGTGCGCGCCGATGTGGTGCGGGTGACGCCGGACATTGGCGGGCTCGTCACCTCCGTCGCCGTGCATGACAACCAGGCGGTCAGGGCGGGCGACCTGCTGTTCGTGATCGACCGGCCGCGCTATGCGCTGGCGCTGGAGCAGGCGGAGGCGCAGATCGCCAGCGCCCGGGCCACACTCGGTCAGGCGCGGCGGGAGGCGACCCGCGACGTCGCGCTGGGCGAGCTGGTGGCGAAGGAGGCGCATGAACAGAATGTCGCGCGCGTCGCGACGGCGGAGGCTGCGCTGGCCGAAGCGATGAGCGCGCGCGATGCCGCCGCCCTCAATCTCAAGCGAACGCGGGTGGTCGCCTCGGTCAACGGCGTGGTCACGAACCTCGACCTGCATCCGGGCGATTTCGTCGCTGCGGGGCAGCAGGCCATGGCGCTGGTCGACCGCGACAGCCTGCGCATCGAAGGCTATTTCGAGGAAACCAAGCTGCCGCTGGTCTGCATCGGCGCGCCGGTGACGGTGCGGCTGATGGGCGAGGCGCAGGACCTCCACGGGCGGGTCGACAGCATCGCCTATGGCATCAACGACAGCAGCCGTTCGGATTCGGGCAATCTGCTGCCGACCGTCGAGCCGACCTTCTCCTGGGTCCGCCTGGCCCAGCGCATCCCGGTACGGGTGAAGCTGACACGGGTGCCGCCGGAGGTGAAGCTGATCGCCGGGCGCACGGCCACGGTGACGATCGAACCGGCGCGGAAGGACGCGAAGCCGGGGGTGTGCCGCCATGCATGAAATGCGGGCTCTTGGCACCTTTTCATCGGGGAGAGGTGGGGCGAAGATGTGGACGCCCTTTCTGGCCTTGGCGCTGGCGGCCTGCGCGACCGCAGGCCCGGACTATCGCCCCCCGGAAAAGTCCGCCGCAACCGCCCCCGCCGCGCAGGGCGCTTTCCTGTCGGCGCAGGGCCCCAGTTTCACCGATGCCGAACTGCCCGATCATTGGTGGCGGCTCTACGACGATCCCCGGCTGGATGCGCTGGTCGGGCAGGCGCTCGCCGCCAACACCGACCTGCGCGTGGCGGATGCGAACCTGACCGCGGCGGAGGCGGTGCTGCGCGAGGCGGAGGCAGGGCGCACCGTCGGCACCACAGTCAGCGGCGGCGGGACGCTTGCCCGGCCTTCCGGCACGGCGGAGAGCCTGCCGGGCGTGGTCGGCTATGATCTGGGCCTTGCCGCCTCCTATCCGCTCGACCTCAACGGCCGGATCAGGCGCGCGATAGAGGCGAGCACCGCCGACCTGGAAACGGTCGTGGCGGCGCGCGACTATGTGCGGGTCAGCGTGGCGGCCGCCACGGCCAGGGCCTATGCGCAGGTCTGCGCCGCCAATTATTCGCTGACCGTCAACCGGCGCGTCGTCGCGCTTCAGCGGGAGACGCTCAACGCCACCCAGCGGCTGTTCAGGGGTGGGCGCGGCACCGCCTTCGACGTCAGCCGGGCGCAGGCGGCGGTCGACGCCAGCGAGGCGAGCCTTCCCGCCTTCGATGCACAGCGGCAGAGCGGACTCTATCTGCTGGCGACGCTGCTGGGGCGATCGCCCGCGGATTATCCCAGGGAAGTGGAGGGCTGCGCGACGCTGCCGGCGCTGAACGCACCCATGCCCGTGGGCGACGGCGCGGCGCTGATCCGGCGGCGGCCCGACATCCGGCAGGCGGAACGCAGCATCGCCGCCGACACCGCCCGCGTCGGGATGGCGACCGCGGACCTCTATCCGCAGGTCAGCATCGGCGGATCGCTGGGGCTCGCCGGACCGCTCAAAAGCTTCGGTTCGGGCACCAGCTTCGGCATGAGCCTGGGACCGCTGCTGAGCTGGAGCTTCCCCAACCGGCCTGTCGTCAGGGCGCGGATCGCGCAGGCCGATGCGCAGGTACAGGCCGATCTGGCTCGTTTCGACGGGACCGTGCTGGAGGCTTTGCGGCAGACGGAAACGGCGCTGGAAAGCTACCGCCGCCATGCCGAGCAGACGGCCGCGCTCGACCGGGCGCGGGACAGCGCAGGCTTTTCGGCGGCGCAGGCAGGCAAGCTGTTCCGCTTCGGGCGCGGCGATTTCCTGTCCCTGCTGGACGCGCAGCGCTCGCTCGCCAATGCGGAGGCTTCGGCGGCGGCGGCGCGGGTGCAGTTGGTGCAGGACCAGATCGCCATCTTCCTCGCTCTCGGCGGTGGCTGGTCGTAAGCTGGTTTGACCAGATCAGGGCGCAACATGCTCCTGCGCGGGAACTGGCTGCCATTTAAAGGGGAAAAGAACACCCGCCGATCCTGGTGACCGGCGGGTCATGGAGCTGTTGAGACTCCAATGCTTCACGGGATCAATATTGGACGGTGACCGTCACCGCGCGGCGGTTCTGCGCCCAGGCCGCTTCGTCCGAACCCAGGGCGGCGGGGCGTTCCTTGCCATAGCTGACGGTGGTGATGCGGCCGGCGTCGATGCCCAGCGACGCGAGATAGTTCTTCGCCGCATTGGCGCGGCGCTCGCCCAAGGCGATATTATAGTCGCGGGTGCCGCGCTCGTCGGCATGACCCTCTATGGTCACGCGGACATTGGGGTTCTGTTGCAGCCAGGCGGCCTGGCTCTGCAGTATCTGCTGATCCTGCGCGTCGACATCATATTGGTCGGTGTCGAACAGGATGCGGTCCGACGAGACGGAAGCCACGAAATCCTCCTGGCTGCCCTTGACCGGGCCCGAAGGCGTCGCCGGTCCGCCGGTCTGGGCCGAACCGTCGCCGCCGGGCGCAGGCGGCAGTTCCTGCGGCGGCTTCTTGGAGCAGGCGGCAAGGGCTATGACGGCGGTCGCCATCAGCAGGGGACGGGATAGTTTCATCGGGTTGCTCCTCAACATGGTCTGAAAGTCGTTACGCAGTCGGGACGATTCGGTTCCGATATAATGCAGATCAGGAGCGTGGGCAGTCCGCCCTGAGTGGGATGGCCGCGCATATCAGGGCAGCAAGGGCCCCCAGGCCGGGTCCGAACCGCTGAGCGGCGTCGGTATGCGCCGTTCGTTCACGCCGGTCAGGTCGACCTGCCACACCTGGCTGCTGCCCTCCCGGCCCGGCGTGGTGCGGAAATATTGCAGCACGCGGCCATTGGGCGACCAGCTCGGCTGCTCATCCTGCCAGCCATTGGTCAGGATGCGCTCATTGTCGCCGGTCGGCGTCATGACCGCGATCTTGAAGTCGCCTGAAATCTTGGTGAAGGCGATCAGGTCGCCGCGCGGGCTCCATTCGGGCGTCGCATAGCGGCCGCCGCCATGGCTGATCCGGCGCTGGCCCGAACCGTCGGCGTTCATGACATAGATTTGCTGGCTGCCGGAGCGGTCGCTTTCGAAGACGATCTGGCGGCCGTCGGGCGAATAGCTGCCGCCGACATCGATGCCCGGCGCCGTGGTCAGGCGCACGGGCGCGCCGCCGCTGGCCGAAACGCGATAGATGTCCGTATTGCCGGCGATCGCCATGGAAAAGAGGATGTTGCGGCCGTCGGGCGACCAGCGCGGCGCGAAGGTCGGATTGTTGCTTTCCGTCACCAGCCGCTGCCGTCCCGTGCCGATGTCATAGACATAGATGCGGACCCGGTTGTTCAGGTAGCTCACATAGACGATCGACTTGTAGTCGGGCGAAAAGCGCGGGGTCAGCGCGATCGACTGGCCATTGGTGATGAAGCGGTGGTTCGCGCCGTCCGAATCCATGATGGCGAGGCGCTTGGTGCGGTTCCCTTTGGGACCGCTTTCCGCGATATAGGCGATGCGGCTGTCGAAGAAGGGGCTTTCCCCCGACAGGCGCGCATAGATGGCATCGGCGCATTTATGCGCGGCCCGCCGCCAGTCGCGGGGCGCGACGACATAGCCCTGCCGCGTCAGTTCCTGCTTCAGCGCCACGTCGTAGAGATAGCAGCCGACGGTGATGTCCGCCTCGCCCCCGGTGGTGCGGACGAAGCCCTGCACCAGCGCCTGATAGGCGCCCCATTTATCGTAGGCGGGATTGGTGACTTCGGGAAAGGCGATGGTCGGGATGCCGCCGGGGCCGGAGGGATCGAACAGGCCCGACCCCTTGAGGTCGGCGGCGATCACCTCCGCGATCTTGCGGCCCAGTTCGGTGGAACCGCCCGCCGGTGTCGAGACTTCCGCCTGCGCCGGCAGCGCGGGGACGACGATCTTGAGGTTGGAGGAGGATTCGTCCGTCACATCGACGCTGAGCTGCGCGGAAGCGGCGGGCGCGAACGCCAGCAGCAGCGCCCCCAGCGTGGCGCCGAACATGGCTCGGGCCTTTCCTGTCCTGAAGGGTCGGGTCATTGCGATAGCCTCTTGTCGAAGGAGATGCGGAGGGATTTCCAGCCATCATAAAGAGCGGGCGGCAGCTTGAACGGCGCGGCCAGGCGGATCGCCTTCACCGCCAGTTCCTGATGCAGCGTCACCTGCGTGCGGTTGCTGGCGGTGATGCCGGTGGTGTTGACGACCTGCGGCTGCCCCGCGAGCGAACCGTCGCGGGCAAGCTGCACATCGACGAAGGTGCGAAGCTGCTCGATGTCCGCGCCGCTCGGGGATTTCCAATAGGGCTTGAGCTGGCGGCGGATTTCCGCGTCCAGCGCGGCCTTCTGCGCGGGGCCCATGGCGGCGGCGGGCACCGGCGCGGGCTTGCGCGGCGCGTCATCCTCGGTGTCGATGCCCTTCAGGAAATCCTTGCCCAGCAGCGATCCCTTGGGCTTGTCCGCCTTGCCCTGTCCCGACGCGCGGGCAGGCGCGTCGGACCTGGGCCTGGCGGCGGGCTTCTGCGACGCCTTGGCGGGCGCGGCGGCGGCTGGCTTGGGTTTTTCCGGCGCAGGCTTGGACTTGGCGGGGGCGGGTTTTTCCGCCGCCGGCTTGGGCTTGGCGGCGGATACATCCTTCTTCGGCGGAGCGGGCGCGGGCTTGGGCGGCGCTGGCTTTGCCACCGGCTTGGGGGGGGCGGGCCGGGGTGCCGGTGCCGCCGGGGTCGGTTCGGGCTGCGGCGCCGGCT